>PEUR01000055.1 GCA_002780675.1 Gallionellales bacterium CG03_land_8_20_14_0_80_55_15
TCTCCTTGGCGTTACCCCTATCGCCATTCAACCCTACTGATGTGGAAGAGGCTATTAGGACGCGCGAAAGTGTGCACGCAACGCTCCGCTCAACGTACCTGGACGGCTTCGATTGGAATCCAGACCATTTGTTGAATTTTGTGGGTGACTTTTATGACCACGAGCGGATATTCAATAAAGGCAGCGCTAACTTAGCGCCTAAAGAATACAACCCAGATCAGATTTTACGGGAACAGTTGTCTGACCGAGAGATAGCATCCTGTGTAAGCGACGAAGGGATACGCCAAAGCAAGAGCGGCGGCGGCGAAACGGTTATGCAATTTTTTTCGGTAAGAAATTATCCGAAATTTGGTCGCCTCGCGCAAATGGAGAACATTATTGGCGATCCTTACCAAACCGCTCTATCTATTCCATGCCCATTTCTTGTGACAATGGGCGCGATAATTCAAGACCACGAATCGGCTCGCACCTACGCGCAACTTAAATCCGCTCGCGCCACACAGAACGCGGCCTCGTACATGGCAAAATTTCAGCCAGACCTACAAGATCGCAAGCGGGACTGGGATATAGTTGTAAAAAGTTTTGATGACGGCAAGAGTACCGTGCTCATGTATCATCAAATCTGCCTATTATCATCAATCCAGGACGCATCCAAATCAGAACACGCCATCCGAGCCGTGTGGCGGTCACGAGGTTACGACATTACCCGCGACTATTATTTGCAACATCAGGCACTGGCTTCATCCTTGCCCATGACGCTTACCAAGCCCATGCAGAAAGACCTCGGATCATTTGGACGCTCTTACACAAAGACCCTCGATAACGCAGTGATGACATCGCCGCTGCTTGCCGAATGGAAAGGTACAGAAACCCCGATGATCACGCTTTTTGGACGGCGCGGTCAGCCATTGGGCTTTGACTTGTTCGACAACAAGGGTGGTAACTATAATTTTGCGGTGGCCGCGTTATCTGGTTCGGGTAAATCGGTGTTTGTCAACGAAATGGCCTATCGCTATCGTGCCGCTGGCGCGAAAGTCTGGATTATTGACGTAGGCCGCAGCTACAAGAATTTATGCGAATTGATGGATGGCGAATTTATTGAATTTGCCGACGAGCGAGACAACAATCTATGTCTCAATCCGTTCTCTATGGTGCAAGACATCAACAACGACATGGAAATGTTGTTGCCATTGTTGGCGGAAATGGCAAGTCCAAGAGAGCCACTAAACAATTTTTGCTATACATCACTGTCTTCCGCCATTAAGCAAGTATGGGACGCAAAAGGCAGCGAGGCTACCGTAACCGATATTTATAACCTGTTACGCATAGGCAAAATATACGAGGACGGAGCAAGCGAGATCGAGCTAACTCACATGTCTGTAGCGCTTGAGCCGTACACAAAATATGGCGTGTATGCCAGCTACTTTGAAGGACAAGCAAATATCGAATTCAACAAGGATTTCATCGTTCTGGAGCTGGAAGAGCTAAAAAGCAAGCCTGATCTGCAAGCCGTTGTGATGCAGATCATCATGTATCGCATTACCCAGGAAATGTATCTGGATCGCTCCCGGCGCAAGATCGTGATTATTGATGAGGCGTGGGACTTGATGGGGAGCGGCAGCAGCGGACACTTCATCGAAGCCGGTTATCGCAGGGCAAGAAAGTACGGCGGCGCATTCGGTACGATCACCCAAAGCGTGGACGACTACTACAAGACGGAAGCAACCAAAGCAACCATCAACAATGCGGACTGGCTGTTCTTGCTGCGGCAGAAGCCGGAAAACATTGACCGTCTAGGCAAAGAAGGCAAGCTCACCATAGATGAGTGGATGAAACGCCAGCTATCATCTATTACGACCGACCACGGCAACTATTCGGAAATTTTTGTGCATAGCCCGATGGGATCCGGGATTGGTCGCTTACTGCTTGATCCGTTCTCGATGATGCTGTTCTCTACGCGCCCCGAAGATTTTGAGAAAATCAAGAATATGCGCGAGCAAAACAGCATGACAACCGAGCAGGCTATCGAGGTTCTGCTCAACGAAAGAATTAAGAACGACAGGCGCAAACGTGTGGACAGAAGAAATGCCACTATTTGATTAAAGAAATGGAGAATCGCATGTTTAATTATTTAAGGAAAGCTACATCAATCTGTTTATTACCTCTTGTCTTGATGATGTTTAGCACATCAAGTCAGGCTGGCTTTATGGATGAGCTGGTTGGCAATATTACTGGTTTTAACTCGCCTGAGCACAAGTTAAAAATGTACCAGGCAATCGAGGACAAACAGCTCGTGAGTGGTTTTTATAGCCTATCGCAAGATGGGAAAATCGAAACCATTGCCGAAGATATTAAAAATGGCGGGTTTGCGCTAAGCGGCATTGACGCTGCGGAAATTGCATTCAAAAAAAGGGCAGGCGAGATAATGAATATGAATGCAGCGGAGGGATGGTTCGACCGATATATGTCTAACGCCGATGATGATGAGATTGCCAAAAAGTATATTGCCATAGCATTAGGGCGCGGTAATTCAGTGGCTATTTATCGGCCTGGGTTAGGGGAAATTCTGTGTGACCATTTTGGCATCCTGGGATTGGTAAATGGCCCACAACGCGCAGCATTCTGTGGGCATGATCGAGTGTTGGTTGAGCAAGACAAAACTGGCAGAGTGGTGTCGTTGGTGACGCGAGTTTTTCAGGGGTGGACATTTATGGGTGTAACGCTTAATCAATACACGGCCATTATTTCAGGGGGACACGCCATGCGCCACATAGAGGACAGTATCAGTCAGCGTGAAATGGACAGGTATTTTATACGTGAGATACGACCTACAGCATCACGCCAACCAACACCGCAACCCAAAGAAGATGATTTGGGGCATCAATCAAGCACACCATCGGAACGTAACCTATAACCTCAAAGGAGCATAAAAAATGGCAAACAATATGAAAAGTACAGTCGTGCGTCGTCTGGTTGAACGTTATAAAACCGAAGGGAAAAGATCCAAAGAGATAGCTAAAGCACTCAAGGAGGCAGGATATTTAGTGTTTGTTGCCTCTTTTTGCTTTTGTGAAGACGTTGTTTTCTTCGACACACACGAAGGCGTACAAATTCGCCTCTACAGTTGACATCATCCCCGCCCTGAACGACGGGCTTTTCACATAAATCTGAGGTAAACAGCCAATGACAATACGCGCACAACTTTTAACGGGGCTGGTATCTACCGCTGCCGCGATCACAATTATGGCAGGGTGGCAGTATTATAGACCTGCACCCACCTTGAATAAGGTGGACATCATTGGCATTGTCACCAATCAACAAAAAAGCTTGTCGGCAAAATTAAAGCCCGACATGGACGAAAAAGCACAAGCCGAGTTGATTGCTTCCGCCTCAAAATTCGGCAAACAACTCGATACCGCGCTTACTCAAGTTGCTACCGAATGCAACTGTACGCTCATCAATTCAGCGGCCATTGTAAAAGACTCGCAAAACGCCACCCGCGACTACACCCAAAGGGTTGTCGAGATCATCACGAGTTACAAGTAACCATGCCATCTTTCTCGCGCGTGTTTTTTATATTGCTTATGGTCTTTGCACAGGGATCAGTATTTGCCGCGATGGAAGGCCGCGATTACGCACCTGGAACAGATTATTCGTCAGCCTGGGCGTGCCACGGGCAAGAGAAATTCAATTGGTATTGCGAAGAAGAAGTTAAGCCCGTCAAGAAGCCCAAAGAAGCCAAGGAATCCACCGATACGCCTGATGATTCTGAGCTTACCAAAGAAGAGCGCGCCGTCAAGGAATTAGAAAAAATCCGCAAAGACCTGGATGCCAAAAGAGCCCTCTCGGTCGTGCATCCCACACCAGATAATATCAAGGCATACATGGCCGCCCAGAAAGTAGAGATTGAGCGCGCAGCCTATTATGCGGATGTTTGGCGGCGTGTGTTGTGGCAAAACGCCGAACTGAACTTCGAGCTGAAAAACCCAATGAATAATTCGGCAATCCGAGTTGCCAAAAAAGACCGCTCCGAAAAAGAAACTAAAACAATGACCGATCTAGCAAAGGAATGGGGGGTGTTTTTCTTCTTTCGGGGTGACTGCCCCTATTGCAAGCACATGATCCCGACATTGCAATGGCTAACCCGCGAATATGATATGACCATCATGCCTATCAGCATGGACGGCTCTAAGATTGAAGGACTGCCCCCCGCAGTCAGAGACAACGGCATCGCCGCAAAACTTGGTGTGGATGTAGTGCCGTTGTTTGTGCTGGGTAATATCAAAACACACAAAATGGTCATTCTTGGTTCAGGCGTATTGTCGTTGCAGGACTTCGTTGAGCGGATTTATGTGCTAACCCAAACCACCCCAGGCGATCTATAAAAGGATTTCAACATGCGCTACAAAAAAATACTTATTTCCGCGCTTGCCGCGACTTGTATGGTATCCGTGTCGGCAAACGCTAATGTCGGGACGGGTATGCAGCAAATGTTTAACAGTATGGGTGGGTTTTCCAATACTACACCGCCATCGTCCTACAAGGGGCAGACAATGAACGGCTACTCGGCAGGCGGTTTTTATGCGCGCGTGCCAGTAAAAACCTATCAACTCGCCTCTATGACCCCACCTTCGCTTAACATCGGCTGCGGCGGGATTGATTTTACGGCTGGCGCATTTTCATTCATCAACAAAAGCACGCTCACCGCTCTGTTCCAGAACATCGGTACATCAATCAGCTACGCATTCCTGCTGGCTGTTAAGTCGTCTATGCCTGAAA
>PEUR01000051.1 GCA_002780675.1 Gallionellales bacterium CG03_land_8_20_14_0_80_55_15
ATTGTCTTTAATAATCAATAACTTACGTTTTTATGGTGGCTATCATTGCCTAGTATTCATAAGGCTTGCGTGACCACCACTATTTAACAGTGACATAGCCAATATTTTTAACCAGGCAAGCGCAAGCAACATCAGGTCAGCCTATCCAGAGCAGAATAAAACGAGTATATTCATATAGTTACAAATTTAAGGCTGGCCGCACATTGTATGCTCGCTTAGCCCCCACCAGACTTGTCTAATTGTCTTTTGCACCTTGTTTGACCCACTTTTTCAAGAGCAGAATATATTGACGATCAAGGGTGCCAGTATCGTTCAAGCCCATCGGCATTTTTAGTCCGTTATTAGTACCCGTGAGCAATTTGGTAAATGTGCTGGACTCGCTATTGCCGGGAATGACCACTTTGCCGAATACCGTACCCTTCATCAAGCCCTGATAAGAAGTTAAATCAAGACCGCTTTTTTCGTAACCTTTGCCGCCTGGCTCATGGCAATTCACACAATAATCGTGGAGTATCGGCTGCACCATCCGCTTAAAACTAACTTCACCGATTCCTAACACTTGATTTGCCGCCAAATTCGGCACGTCTTTATTCTCAGATGCCAGTGCATTGAGCGTAAGCGAGGCCAATATCGCACCGCACAACCATATTCCAATTTTCATCCTCATTCCTTATCGGTTTGAAACCCCGGCCTTCAGGCCGGAACAAGCACCACCCCCCCTGAAGGGCGGGGTTTAAAGGTGCGTAGAGGAGGGGATGAAACCCCTCCCCGCCTAAATCCACCAGCCTGAAGGCTGGTGACAAATTGCTATAGCTCCTTGAAATGAACCAACAAAACGACGATGCAAAGCGTTGCAGCAGAACGTCACCCCAAAAAAAAACGACAAGCAATTTTGCATGTAAGCCAAAAATAACCGAAAGACATAATAGCACTAGGGTTATTTAATCCCAATGGTTTTATGTATTTTTCCGCGCCAAAACTGACTGGAATGCTCTGAAATACGAAGCTCGAAACGAGGTTAAACCGGGTTATTTTGATCAATAAAACGGTGTTCGAGGCCGAATCTTACTTGCAAATGTTCGCCCAACGCCCGTATCCCCAGGCGTTCGGTCGCGTGGTGTCCTGCCGCGATAAACGCCACGCCACTTTCATTCGCCTGATGGTAATTTTGTTCGGAAATCTCGCCCGTGAGATAGGCATCCACCCCTAGCGCGATCGCCGCCTCGAAATAGCCTTGTGCGCCACCGCTGCACCAGGCAACTTTTCTCACCATTTTGTCGGGATCACCGATGACTTGTGGTGTACGCCGCAAGCCTCGCTCTATCAGTTGGGTGAATTGGCGCACGGTCTGTGGCGGCTCCAGTTCACCCAGCCAGGCGATATTCTGCTCACCGAATTTTCCCATCGGTCGCAATCCCAACAACCTCCCCAAGCTGGCGTTATTTCCCAGTTCGTCATGCGCATCGAGCGGCAAGTGATAAGCCAGCAAACTCACATCATCCCTCAACAGACGGGCGATGCGGCGCTTCTTGAAACCAACGATGGCGGCATCCTCGTTACGCCAGAAATAACCGTGATGCACCAGCAAGGCATCCGCGCCCCATGAGATTGCCGCATCCACTACCCACTCCGAGGCAGTCACGGCGGTAGCGATGCGCTTTACCTCGGCACGACCCTCGATTTGTAGACCATTCGGACAATAATCCTTGAACATAAAGGTTTGCAACAGGCTTGCGTTATAATCGCACAGTTCATTGAGCAACATCGGCCATCCTTTCTTTGTACTTGCAGGCAAAACCCATCATAACATGCGTAAACATTGGCTTTTATTTACCCAAACCGTCACCGTCGCCCTCGCGATCCTTTTCGTTATCCACACGCTCAAACCCGAGTTGTTGCCGAATTTTGCCCGCACTGGCGTGGTCACGCTCTACGAGAGTGCCATGCAACCCGACGGGAGCAGCTCCGCACCTACCTCAGGCTTGAGCAGGGCTGCCAATAAAGCCATGCCCGCCGTGGTTAACGTATTCACCAGCACAGTCGTCAAAACGCCCGCCAACCCTTTCATGGATGATCCGCGTTTCCGGTTTTTCTTCGGCGACCTGGGTGAGACCGAACCGCAAAGCAATTCCAGCCTGGGTTCCGGCGTAATCGTCAGCCCGGACGGTTTTATTTTAACCAACCATCATGTAGTCGAGGCGGCCGATCAAATCGAAGTCGCGCTGGCGGACGGGCGCAAGGCGCGCGCGCATGTGATCGGTTCCGACCCGGAAACCGATCTGGCCGTCATCAAAATTGACCTCGCAGGCAATCTGCCCGCCATCACCTTTGGCCACCCCGAACTGTCGCATGTCGGCGACATGGTACTTGCCATCGGCAATCCTTTCGGTGTCGGCCAAACAGTCACCATGGGCATCATTAGCGCACTCAAGCGCGACCACCTTGGGCTGAACACCTTTGAGAGCTTCATCCAGACCGATGCCGCCATCAATCCGGGCAATTCGGGCGGGGCACTGGTGGACGTAAACGGCAATCTGATCGGCATCAATAGCGCAATTTATTCACCCAACGGCGGATCGCTAGGTATTGGTTTCGCCATTCCCGCCACGACCGCCAAGAAAACCATGGAACAGATCATCAAAAAAGGCTCTGTGACGCGCGGCTGGCTGGGTGCGGGCGTACAGGAACTCACCCCCGAGCTACGGGAATCCTTCAAGCTCAACGATACACAGGGTGTGCTGATTACCGAAGTGATACGCAACAGCCCCGCCGAGTTGGCCGGCGTACAACCCGGCGACATCCTGCTAACCATAGACGGTCAGCCAATCAATGACTGGAATGCCATGCTCAATACCGTCACCAACCTGCCGCCCGGCAAAGTCGCCACCCTCAAACTGATGCGCAACGGCAGCGAGCAATTATTTCAAGCGAAGATAGGCACACGCCCGAAACCCAAAGAACAGTAATCTCAAACAACAGAAATCCCGGAACACTCGGCTGCAGTCATTCCCGCGAAGCGGGGCGAAGTTTCGAGCTTGCAGCCAAACGGGAATGACAAAAAACCAATAAATCAATCGGTTTCAGCCGGTTTGCGTTTACCCACCCAGGCACCGACGATAATGCCTGCCTCGTACAGCAGCCACAGCGGCAGCGCCAGCATAATTTGAGACACCACGTCCGGCGGCGTGAAAATCGCGCCAACCACGAATGCGCCGACCACCACATAGGGGCGGATTTCGCGTAATTTTTCGACTGACACAATCCCCATGCGCACCAGCACCACTACTACCACTGGCACCTGAAAAGTAATGCCGAAGGCGACGAACATGGACAGCACGAAACTCAGATACTTATCAATATCCGTCATTACGGCAACGCCAAGCGGCGCAGATGCGGTAATAAAACCGAACACCACCGGAAAAACCACAAAGTAGGCGAACGCCATGCCGCAAAAAAACAACAGCGTACTGGCGACGATCAGCGGTACGACCAGTCGCTTCTCATGCGCATACAGGCCAGGTGCGACAAAGCGCCACGCCTGATAAAGAATGTAAGGCAAAGCAATCAAAAAAGCCGCCATCATCGCGACCTTGAGCGGCACGAAAAAGGGCGTAGTGACATCGGTGGCGATCATCTGCCCGCCTGCGGGCAGCTTGGCCAGCAAGGGCTGCGCCAATAGCGCATAGAGATCGGATGCCCACGGAAACAGACAGATAAACACCAACAGCAAGGCTACAGCCGAATGCACGAGGCGGGTGCGCAGTTCGAGCAAATGGGCGATAAAGCTATCCGTGGTACTCATCAGCGCTCGTCAGTCGGTAAACGTGCAGCTTCATCAGGCAGCTTCGATGCCGATTGCGTTCTCGCTGATGTTGCCGCCGCAGCAGGTTTTTCTGGCAATGACTTTTCCAATATATCCAAAGGCTTGGATAATGAATCAGCGACAGCACGGTTGAGTTGATTCACCTGACTATCCACCGACCGACCCGCCTCGCGCACCGAACTTTCCAGCGCGCTGGCTTCAGCCTGAATCTTTTGCTGCAACTGGCGGTACTCCTCGATTGCCATGTCGCGCGAAATATCTGCCTTGACACCGTTCACATAGCGTTGCGCGCGCCCGTACAGATGCCCCAGCGTGCGCGCCACTTTTGGCAGACGTTCAGGGCCGATGACAATCAATGCCACCACCATGACCACCATCAGCTCGGGCAGACTGAAGTCAAACATATTTGATTATTAAGGGTTTTATTAAGCGTTAGTGTGCGTCTTGCTTTTGACTTCGCCCTCTATGGTCTGGCTCTCTTCCTTGATTTGCCTGGCAGGTTCGTCCGTGTCGGATGCCATGCCCTCCTTGAAGCCCTTCACCGCACCGCCCAAATCGC
>PEUR01000185.1 GCA_002780675.1 Gallionellales bacterium CG03_land_8_20_14_0_80_55_15
CAAGAAAGCGGTGAAATATGCGCCGTCCAGGCGAATTTGCAGTAGATTTCCTTTAAGTCCGACAGACTCCTAGATTTTGCCGTCGTCCTGAACGTATCTATGACGCTTGTACAGCAAGGTCATGATGCCGGACAGTAGCAGGCCGAATACCAGGATGATGAGGTAAATGCTGATGTGGAGTTTCTGCATCAGGGCGTACAGCCCCAGCATGGCGAAAATGCTCAGGTTTTCGTTGAAATTTTGCACGGCGATGGAGCTGCCCGCCCCCATCAGCAAGTGGCCGCGATGTTGCAGCAGCGCGTTCATCGGGACGACAAAATAGCCGCCCATCGCGCCCATCGCGATCAGCAGCGCGATGGCCAGTGTGCTGTTGGTGATCGGAATCATCAGCAATACCGCCAGACCCATGGCGATACCGACCCGCAATACCTTGATCGAATGTTCCAGCTTGACGTACCTGGCGGCCAGCACCGAACCGATGGCGATGCCGACGGCGAACCAGGCGGTCAGCTTGGCGGCAGTCCCGATGTCGTAATGCAGGGCGACCGCAGCCCAGCTGATCAGCAGTAAACGCAGCGTTGCTCCCGCCCCCCAGAACAGCGTAGTCACGCCCAGCGAGACTTGTCCCAGCGGATCTTTCCATAACAGCTTGAAGTTGTGCCAGAACTCGCTAAGCAGGAAAACCGGGTTATTGCTGAGTGGGCGGTGGTCTATATTCACGGTGGGGATGTAGAGGTTGAATACCGCTGCGAGGATGTAAATCAGGGCGATAAATAGAATCGCCAGTTCGGGGATGCTGTTTATCAGGGGGAGATGCAGGGCTTGTAACAGGGGGGCGGTGGCGCTGGGGGTGATGAGGATGCCGCCGACCAGCGCGCCTAGCACGATGGCGGCAACGGTCAGTCCTTCCATCCAGCTATTTGCTTTAACCAGTTGATTGTGCGGTAAATATTCTGTCAGGATGCCGTATTTTGCGGGGGAATAGGCCGCCGCGCCCAGACCTACCAGACAGTAGGCGAGCAGCGGCTGAACGCCCAGCAGCATGAGCAGACAGCCGGTCAGTTTGATGATGTTGCTGATAAACATGACGCGCCCTTTAGGCAGAGAATCGGCAAATGCGCCGACGAACGGGGCGAGTACGATGTAGGAGAAGATGAATGCCTGCTGGAGAACGGGCGTGTGCCAATCCGGTGAATTGAGCTCCATGAGCAGGGCAATGGCGGCAAACAATAACGCGTTGTCGGCGAGCGCGGAAAAAAACTGCGCCGCAAGGATGATGTAGAAGCCGAGATTCATTGCGCGTGAAGATCAACTGGGAGATTTTTGTCAGGGCGTTTTATATCATGAAAGGAACGTCCCTGCTATCATTGCACACCCGAAAATCCGCTTTAATCGAAGATTCATGCCACGTCCCATACAAGCCCATATAGATTTGAATGCTCTGGA
This sequence comes from Gallionellales bacterium CG03_land_8_20_14_0_80_55_15, assembly GCA_002780675.1. Classification (GTDB taxonomy): domain Bacteria; phylum Pseudomonadota; class Gammaproteobacteria; order Burkholderiales; family Gallionellaceae; genus Gallionella. The sequence goes on from PEUR01000185.1 coordinate 1,447, forward strand.
GAACAATCTGCATGTCGCGCGCCATGCCACTTCGTCGCGCATCATGGCGGTGATCAAGGCGAACGGCTACGGTCACGGCTTGCTGCGCGTCGCCCAGACATTGGCCGATGCAGACGGTTTCGCGCTGCTGGATATTCAGGATGCCATCCGCCTGCGCGAAGCGGGCTACCGCCAGACTATTCTGCTGCTGGAAGGCTTTTTCGACGCGGCCGATATGGAACTATTGGCTGAATACAAATTGACCAGCGTGATTCATAGTCCGTGGCAGATCGCGCAGCTTGCTGCTTATCCGAAACGCAAAAAACTGGATGTCTGGCTCAAGGTGAATACGGGCATGAACCGGCTGGGCTTCGCGCCGAGCGACGTGGCGCAGGCGCTGGAATTACTGCTGTGCCAACGCGCGGTGCGCGATCTCACCTTGATGACGCACTTCGCCCACGCCGACGAGGCGCGCGGTATCGGGAAACCCCTGCAACTATTCAACGAAATCGCCGCCGATTACCGCGTTTCGCGCAGTCTGGCAAACTCGGCGGCGCTGCTGCGTTATCGCGCCACGCACGGCGATTGGGTGCGCCCCGGCATCCTGTTGTATGGCGCGTCGCCGTTTGCCGACGTGACCGCAGCGCAACTGGGGCTGCGCCCCGCGATGACTTTGACCAGCCGCATCATCGCCGTGCAGGATTTACGCTCAGGGGACGAGATAGGTTACGGCGCGCTGTTTCGCGCTGATCGCACCATGCGCGTCGGCATCGTCGCCTGCGGTTATGCGGACGGCTACCCGCGCCACGCGCCGAACGGCACGCCGATGTTGGTGGCCGGACAGGCTGCGCGCCTGTTGGGGCGCGTCTCGATGGATATGTTGTGTGTGGATTTGAGTGCCTTGCCGGATGCGGACGTGGGCAGTGTCGTCACGTTGTGGGGCGAGGGAATGCCGATAGAACAGGTGGCACAGGCTGCGGGAACGATCAGTTATGAACTGATGTGCGCGCTGGCGGCGCGGGTGAAGGTCGTGGTTTGAACGGAAGGGGAGCGTAATGTTGGGAATCATCGGCGGTAGCGGCGTTTATGACATCGAAGGTCTGGAAAATTCGCGTTGGGTCAAAGTGGAATCGTCCTTCGGCGAGCCCTCTGACGAGGTGTTGCTGGCCGAACTGGACGGGCAACCCATCGCCTTTTTGCCGCGCCACGGCAGAGGGCATCGCATTCCGCCTTCGGAAATCAATTTTCGCGCCAACCTAGATGCGCTGAAACGCCTCGGCGTGACCGACATCATCTCGGTCAGCGCGGTGGGGTCGCTGCGCGAAGACCTGATACCCGGCACGTTCGTCATCGTGGACCAATTCATAGACCGCACTTTTGCCCGAGAAAAAACCTTTTTTGGCACTGGGCTGGTCGCGCATGTCTCGATGGCGCATCCGGTATGCAACCGCCTGGGCGATCATCTGTTCGCGGCATTGCTGCAACTGGGCATTCCGGTCGTGCGCGGCGGCACTTATCTGGTCATGGAAGGCGTGCAGTTTTCCAGTCTGGCGGAATCGAAACTCTACCGGATGTGGGGCTGCGACGTGATCGGCATGACCAACATGCCGGAGGCCAAACTGGCGCGCGAAGCGGAGATTTGTTATGCCACGGTCGGCATGGTGACCGATTTCGATTGCTGGCATCCCGACCACGACCACGTCACGGTGGAGGCCATCGTCGGGGTGTTGCTGGCCAATGCCGACAAGGCGCGCGCGCTGGTGAAAGCCGTCGCATCGCCCGTGCATGGCGATAGTTGCGCCGAGACTTGCACCTGCCGCAGCGCCCTGCAACACGCCATCATCACCGCTCCCGCCGCCCGCGATGCGGAAATGGTGAAAAAACTCTCCGCCGTGGCTGGGCGGATGCTAAAAAATACGGTAAGTGGAGAGTAGCCAGTGGTGAGTTAAAAACTACCGCCCTTCACCACTCACTACTCACTACTCACTACTCACTACTCACTACTCACTACTCACCACTCACTACTCACTACTCACTACTCACTACTCACTAATTTTATGATCAAATCGCTCATCCGCACTGTCCCGCATTACCCTCATCAAGGCATCATGTTCCGCGACATCACCACACTGCTCAAAGACCCGGTCGGCTTGCGCGCGACGATTCAGGAAATAAGCAATAGATACAAAGAGATAAAAATAGACAAAGTGGCGGGCATCGAATCGCGCGGCTTTATCGTCGGCACGCCAGTCGCCTACGAACTGGGTCTGGGCTTCGTGCCGATCCGCAAAAAAGGCAAATTGCCTGCCGAAACAGTGGGTTGCGATTACAATCTCGAATACGGCAGCGACCGCATCGAAATACATGTGGACGCGATCCAGAAGGGCGATCGCGTGCTGCTGGTGGACGATTTGATCGCCACCGGCGGCACGGCGGAAGCCGCCATCAAACTGATCCAGGACATGGGCGGCATCGTCGTCGAATGCTGCTTCGTGATTGATTTGCCGGATGTCGGCGGTCGCGCAAGGCTGGAAGCGATGGGGCAGAAAGTGTTCGCGCTGTGTGAATTTGAGGGGGACTAAATCCTGGAGTGCGCAGACTCGTCTGCGCTGGCAGCGACGCGTCGCTGCACTCCAAACAAAATCTCTGCTTACGCTAACCCAAGCTGTTGAATCTGCCACTTAAAAACTACCGGACAGTCGTGAGTTAACTTATGAAACTGATTAAACGAT
>PEUR01000056.1 GCA_002780675.1 Gallionellales bacterium CG03_land_8_20_14_0_80_55_15
CTGGCACGTCGGCAAGCACATTAACCACAGCCAGTTTGGCGGCAAGTTCACTGCCAAACCCACCACTTAACCCATCAGCCAACCTTGCCAACACCAGCATCGCCACCCCGTTACTCAGCAGCGCGTGGCCGGAAGCGTTTTCACAAAAAATAACTTGGCTCAGCACACAACAAAATCAGCTGGCGGAACTCCATTTGAATCCGCCTGATATGGGGCCGATACATGTCAGGCTGGACATCTCGGACAATCAGGCCAGCGTCCTGTTCAGTTCCCCCCACAGTGCGGTGCGTGACGCGATTGAAAACTCCCTGCCTAAACTTCGCGAGATTATGGCCGATAACGGAATTATGTTGGGTAATGCCTCGGTCAGCGATCAGTCTCCGCGCGACAACCATTCAACGGGTTTTATGAATCAACAGGCTCACCCGCAAATGAATTTTACAAGTGGCGCGGCCAACGAAACATCGCCCGAAACGGGGTCGGGTACGCCCACCGTGGTACGCCACCATAACGGCATGGTTGACACCTTTGCCTAAGAGCTGATTTGGCAGATAAAACCTGCCCTGTTCTGCCCTTACGTTGGGAGGTTTTTACCTACAATTCAATCATCAAACAAGGAATAGAGAAATGTCAAAACCAGCCAAACCAGCAGAAACCGGTGATCAACCCCCGAAGAAGAGCAAAAAAATGCTTATCATTATTATTGCGGCGGTGGTGCTGCTGGCTGGCGGAGGAGCCGCCGCTTATTTACTGATGAAACCTGCCCATCCCGCCAAGCACGCCCAAACTGAAGATGCGGCAGCGGCTGATGATGCAGCAGCGGCTGATGATGCCGAAGAAGAGGATGCACACGAAAAAGCCCCCCCGAAATATGTGGAGTTAGGCACTTTTACAGGAAAACTGGTTGACGAGAGCGCAGACCGCTATTTGCAAGTCGCCATGTCGGTCAAGCTATCCAAACCGGATCTGGAAGAAAAAGTAAAAGAACGAAATCCTGAAATAATGCATAAAATCAATATGTTACTTCAAAGTAAGCGCCCCTCCGAACTGGACAGTGTGGAGGGCAAACAAATCCTTGCGGAGGAAATCAAGGCACAAGTCCAATATGTGCTGGGACTACGCCACAGCGCCCCCGCCATACACACCAACCCGCTGCCTGCCACCTCCGACGAATCGGCACAGGATAGCCACGCCACCCCTGCACACGCTGAGGAATCACACAGCAAGCGGGGAGTAGAAGAAATTCTGTTCACCTCATTCATCATTCAATAGGAAAATGAGCGACTTTCTCTCACAAGATGAAGTGGACTCCCTGCTCCAGGGAGTCACGGGCGAACCGGATGCTGCCAAAGAACAGCCCGGAGCCGAGTCAGGCGAAGTGCGCTCCTACAATCTCGCTTCCCAGGAACGCATTGTGCGTGGGCGTATGCCCACACTGGAAATCATCAACGAGCGTTTTGCCCGACTGTTCCGTATCGGACTATTCAACTTCATCCGCCGCACCCCGGAAATATCCGTCGGGCCGGTGCGCGTTACGAAATTTGGCGAATTCATCCGCAACCTGCCTGTACCGACCAATCTTAATCTGATGCAAACCAAGCCGCTGCGCGGCAACGGGCTGTTCATATTCGACCCTAATCTGGTGTTTCAGGTGGTGGACAATATGTTCGGCGGAGATGGCCGTTTTCACACCCGCGTCGAGGGTCGTGATTTCACCCAGACCGAGCAGCGCATCATTCAAAACATGCTGACGGTGGCATTTGACGCTTACGACAAATCATGGGAATCGGTCTATCCGCTCAAATGCGAATATGTGCGCTCGGAAATGAACCCGCAGTTCGCCAACATCGCAACCCCCAGCGAAGTGGTCATCGTCACCTCTTTTGAAATAGAACTGAGCGGGTCGGGCGGATCATTACATATCTGTATGCCTTATTCGATGCTGGAACCCGTCAAGGATCTGCTCTTCAGCCCCATGCAAGGCGAACATATGACCGTGGACAAACGCTGGCTGCAACTGCTCGCAAAGCAGGTGCAATGCGCCGATGTCGAATTGATCGCCTTGCTGGGTACCGCCAACATCACGCTCGACCGCGTCCTTAAAATGCGCTGTGGCGACATTATCCCGCTGACGGTAGATGAAAACATCACCGCCTGTGTAGACGGCGTACCCGTCATGGAATGCAAATACGGCACGTTCAACAACCAGTACGCACTGAAAATCGAAAAAATGCTCAACATTAACGAAGGAGACCGCAATGCCTGAAGACAACCAAGCCGAAGCAGCCATCAGCGCCGACGACTGGGGGGCTGCCATGTCAGAACAGGCTGCCAGCACTACACCGGCTGCCATGTCAGAACAGGCTGCCAGCGCTACACCGGCTGCCACATCCGACAGCACGGATGACTGGGCGGCAGCGATGACTGAACAGGCCGCTAACCCTGCCGCCTCCAGCAAACCCCACCTATTTGAAAAATTTGGTAGCACTGGCGCGGGCACAACACAAAACGATCTGGATATGATCCTCGATATCCCGGTACAACTGACCGTTGAACTGGGGCGCACCAAGATGCCCATCAAGAATCTGCTGCAATTGGCACAAGGCTCGGTGGTCGAATTGTCCAGCATGGCAGGAGAACCGCTGGACGTGATGATCAACGGTTTTTTAATAGCGCAGGGTGAAGTCGTGGTGGTCAACGACAAACTCGGCATCCGCCTCACTGACATCATCACGCCGTCCGAACGGCTGCGTCGTCTGAACCGTTGAAATGTATGCCACATTGATAAAAACCAAGCGCTGACATGACTCCCTTGCCCCGTAACCTCATCGCCTTCCTCATGCTGCTGTGCTCGTCCGCAGCCACGGCACTGGAAGGCACACGCCCCGCCTACACTCCGCCACCAGTAGCCGTCACTTCGGGCAGTGTCGCGCAAATCCTCTTCAGCCTGCTGCTGGTACTTGCTGCCATCGTGGCGGTCGCCTGGCTGCTCAAACGCATGAACCTGACGCAACAAGGCACAGGCAATCTGCTCAAAGTGGTGGGTAGCGTGCCGATAGGCCAACGCGAACGCGTAGTGCTGGTAGAAATCAACGACACCTGGCTGGTCGTCGGTGTAGGCCCCGGTCAGATACGCACTTTACATACACTGGAAAAAAATACCAACCTGATGGCAGCCCCGTCCACTCAGTCTGTACCCGACAACAAGTTCGCCCAAATGCTGGCTCCCCTGCTCGGCAAGCGCGTCCCGACACAGGAAAAAAATCATGCGTCGTAGTTTGGGACTGGGTCGTTTTTGTCTGGGCTTATTGCTCGCCCTCGCCCTGCTCGGCATCAGCCAGGGCGCGTGGGCAGAAATGGCCATCCCGGCGATTACCAGCAAAGCAGGAGCGGGGGGACAGACTTACAGCTTGAGCCTGCAAACCCTGCTGATACTGACCTCGCTGAGTTTTTTGCCCGCCATATTGCTGATGATGACCAGTTTCACCCGCATCATCATCGTGCTGAGCCTGCTGCGTTCCGCCCTCGGCACGCCCGCCTCCCCGCCGAACCAGGTGTTGATAGGCTTGTCGCTATTTCTGACTTTTTTCGTCATGTCGCCGGTATTGGACAAAATCTACACCGAGGCATACTTGCCTTACAGCGAAAGCAAAATCGAGCTACAACAGGCCGCCGAAATCGGCATCGTGCCGCTCAAGGCATTCATGTTGCGCCAGACCCGCGAAGCCGATCTCGCCCTGTTCGTCAAAATATCCAACAGCGAACCCATCCAAAGCGCCGATGAAGTGCCGCTGCGCCTGCTGGTTCCCGCCTACGTTACCAGCGAACTGAAGACGGCCTTCCAGATCGGCTTCGTGGTATTTATTCCATTTTTAATCATAGATATGGTGGTCGCCAGTGTACTCATGTCCATGGGCATGATGATGCTCTCGCCCACCATTATTTCCCTGCCGTTCAAGATCATGCTGTTCGTGCTGGCGGACGGATGGAATCTGCTGTTAGGTTCGCTGTCGCAAAGTTTTTACACTTGATGTGGGCATAAATTACGCCCACCAACCAACAGAGTGGCTATTCAAAAATGACACCCGAATCAGTCGTTACCCTGGGGCAGCAAGCCATCGAATTAACCTTGATGATCTCAGCCCCGCTACTGCTCAGCGCACTGCTGATCGGTCTGGTGGTGAGCATTTTTCAAGCCGCCACCCAAATCAACGAACAGACGCTCTCGTTCATACCGAAAATCGTGGGGATTTTTGTCACCTTGATCATCGCCGGCCCCTGGATGATTACCATGATGGTGGATTTCATGCGGCGTTTGTTCGGCAATATCCCGTGGATGGTAGGATGAGATTAGGGTTGAAAGCGGGAGATGATTAGCTTTACTAGCGCGCAACTGGATGTCTGGCTCGCCACGTTGATGTTTCCGATGGTACGCCTGCTCGCGTTTATCTCCACTTCACCGATCTTCGGCAACAAACAAGTTCCCAAGCGCGTCAAAATAGGTCTGGCTGTACTGCTGGCGATCCTCATCGCCCCGACGCTGGCTGCCCCGCCGGCGGTGGCAATTGGATCGGGGCAAGGACTGCTCATCATGGTTCAGCAAATCCTCATCGGCACGGCGATGGGGCTGACCTTGCGGATGATTTTCAACGCCTTTGAAATGGCGGGCGAATTGGCAGGCTTACAGATGGGACTGGGCTTCGCCAGTTTTTACGACCCGCAAAACTCGTCCTACTCCCCCGTCATCGCGCAATGGCTGGGCATCATCGCCACGCTCGCCTTCCTCGCCATGAACGGCCATCTGCTCATGCTGTCCGCCCTGGCAGAAAGCTTTCACACCCTGCCGATCGGTGCCATGATGCCGGTCAAAAGTTTTTACACCCTCGCCAGTTGGGGGGGCAGTATTTTTGCCTACGGCGTACAAATCTCCCTGCCGGTACTCGCCGCACTGCTAGTCACCAATCTTGCGCTAGGCATCCTGACCCGCGCCGCCCAGCAACTCAACCCGTTTGCCATCGGCTTCCCAATCACGCTAGGCATAGGTTTCTTCATCCTGAGCTTCACCCTGCCCTACCTGCCCTCACTACTGGATAGAATCGTGCAGGAAAGCGTGACCACCGCGCTGGGACTAGTGAAACTGCCTTAAATTTGAAAACCGCGAACGCTGCGGTTCAATGAGCCTTGCGTAATCCCTGTTGCTTATTGCACCCAGTATGGCTTAAACCTAAAAACCGCACGCTCAAGTTACAGCGTAACGTGATGTCCTTAAACCTAAAAACGGCGGTTGACCGCTTTATATATTTTATAACCTAATGATTTTATTGATGTTTTTTGATAATAATACGTTCACCTATTGGGTGAATTCGCTACGGATCGAGATTCATGTGGCGCGGCGTGGTGTTGCACCCAGAGGGTACAAGAACCCCTGCGGGGCAACTCGTTGAAATAGAATCACCAGTTCGCCTCATTGCGCGAAGCGATACTTGCAATAAACATGAATCTCGACCCGTCCAACTGCGGTTTTCAGGTTAAACAATGAAATGATTTGGGGGTAGAGCGGTATACAACTAAAACCGCGCCGCCCCCAAACTTATTGCAATAAATACCAGCCCCCCCTTCACGGGGCGCAGAAACCGCACCCTGGCGGCTTGTCTGACTTAATCCATGTACATCCCGCCGTTCACATGCAAGGTGACACCGGTGATATAAGCCGCACCAGGACTTGCCAGAAAGGCCACCGCATTGGCGATGTCAGCGGGCTGACCCAGCCGTTTCAGCGGCACATGTTCGACCAGTTTGGCGCGCTGTTCTTCGCCCAGTGCGTGGGTCATGTCGGTATCAATAAAACCGGGCGCTACGCAGTTAACGGTAATATTACGGCTGCCAATTTCCTGCGCGAGGGATTTGGTAAAACCCATCATGCCCGCCTTGGATGCGGCGTAGTTAGCCTGTCCGGCGTTGCCCATACTGCCGACCACAGAGGCGATGCTGATAATGCGCCCGGCTCTAGCCCTCATCATCGCGCGCAACACGGCACGGCTGAGACGGAACACCGATTTCAGGTTGGTCGCCAGCACGTCATCCCACTCTTCGTCGGTCATGCGCGCCAGCAGGTTGTCGCGGGTAATGCCGGCGTTGTTTACCAGTATCGAGATTTCACCGAATTGGCGACGCAGCTCGCCCAACACAAATTCGGTCTGTGCGATGTCGTTGACGTTCAACGCATAGCCCTGCCCCTTGATCCCCGACACTGCCAGATAGTCGCTGATCGCTTGCGCGCCTTTTTCACTGGTTGCGGTGCCGAGTACAGTAGCACCCTGACGGCCGAGTTCAAGTGCTATGGCTTGCCCGATGCCGCGTGATGCGCCCGTTACCAGCGCGATTTGTCCTTGTAGTGTCATGTTTGCTCCCTGGATTACGCGAATTCGGTTAACGCCAGACGTAGCGCCTCACCATCGTTGAGGGCAGATGCATGCTGGTTTTTATCTATACGTTTATTGAGTCCGGCCAGCACTTTACCCGGCGCACACTCGACGTTGTGGGTGATGCCCCGTTTGCCAAATTCCAGCACGGTTTCAACCCAGCGCACCGGAGAATACAACTGGCGCACCAGCGCATCTTTAATGGCAGCGGCATCGCTATAGGCTGCGACATCGGCGTTGTTTAACACCGTAACGACGGGTACTTGCAACGCAACATCTGCCAGATATTGGCGCAATTTTTCAGCCGCACCCTTCAGGAGACTGCAATGTGATGGCACACTCATCGGCAGCATGATGGCGCGCCTCGCACCTTTAACCTTGGCCAACTCCATGCCGCGTTCGACGGCGGCACGATTGCCGGCGATCACTACCTGACCGGGCGAGTTATAGTTCACCGCTTCCAGCACTTCGCCCTGCGCACCTTCGATACACAGTTCTCGCACCGCTTCATCGTCCAGACCGAGTATCGCCGCGATGCCGCCTACCCCCTCCGGAACAGCCTGCTGCATACATTGTGCGCGATAACGCACCAGTGGCAGTGCATCGGCGAAACTCAGCGCACCGGCCGCGACCAGTGCGGTGTATTCGCCCAAGCTATGACCTGCTACCATCGCCGGGACTGCACCACCTTGTGAGCGCCAGGCGCGATACACAGCGACCCCTGCCGTCAACATCACGGGCTGCGTGTTTACCGTCGTATTAAGGTCGGCATCAGAGCCTTCCGCGACCAGTTGCCACAAGTCCTGCTGCAAAATTTCAGAAGCCTCCGCAAAGGTATCGCGTACCGTAGAAAAATCGGCATAGCCATCCATCATGCCGCGCGATTGCGATCCCTGACCGGGGAATACGAATGCAAATTTAGTCATAATAATCAATCTATTATTAGCAAATGAATGAGGGTAATCACAGCGCGTTACCCCCCAGACAGAAAATTAGGGCGCAATAAATTTGCGCCCTACGCAGGTAACGATCCTACCACTTGAGTAAAACTGCGCCCCAGGTAAAGCCGCCACCGATCGCTTCGAGCAGGATATTTTGTCCTGCCTTGATGCGGCCATCGCGCACCGCAGTATCGAGCGCCAGCGGTATTGAAGCGGATGAAGTATTGCCTTGCTGGGCAACGGTCACTACTACGTTATCCATGCTCAAGCCCAGCTTTTTGGCGGTCGCTTCGATAATGCGGATATTGGCCTGATGCGGCACTAGCCAGTCAATGTCAGTGCCCTGCAACCCTTGCGCATCCAGCACTTCATCCACCACCGAACTGAGCACCGTGACGGCGAACTTGAATACCGCCTGGCCTTCCATCTTGATGAACGGGTCGCCATGTATTTCACCGTGACGAATGTTGCCATCCACGCGCAGCAACTGCTGATAACTCCCGTCCGAATGCAGCTTGGCGGCGAGAATACCGGGCGCTTCGCTGGCCTGCAACACCACCGCGCCCGCACCATCACCGAACAACACGCAAGTACCGCGATCGTTCCAGTCCAACATGCGCGAGAGCACTTCAGCCCCGACTACCAGAGCAGTCTTGGCTTGCCCGGCACGAATGTATAAATCAGCCGTGTTCAGGGCAAACACGAAGCCGCCGCACACCGCCTGAATATCAAACGCAGCCCCCCCGCCCCGGATACCGAGCTTGTCTTGCAAAATACAAGCCGTGCTGGGGAAAATTTTGTCAGGCGAGGTAGTGGCAACGATGATGAGGTCTATCTCATCCAAACCGACACCCGCCGCCTCGATGGCACGGAGACTCGCCTGACAGGCGAGGTCACTGGTCACTTCATCGTCCGCCGCGATGTGTCGCTCGTGGATGCCGCTGCGCGATACGATCCATTCGTTGGAAGTTTCCACGATCTTTTCCAGATCGAAATTGGTCAGCATTTTGGCTGGCAGATAGCTGCCCGTACCGATGATTCTTGAATACATCAAGCGACTCCTTGCTGTGTGTTTTGACGCGCGTTATGCCATTTCTCGATATGTTCACTGATATGCAGCAGCATCCCACCGCGCGCTTCTTCGGCGGCGCGTTCGAGCGCACAGAAAAATGCCAGCGGGTCTGCCGAGCCGTGGCTCTTCACTACAATGCCCTTCAAACCGAGAAAACTCGCGCCATTATAGCGGCGATGATCCACCCTGCGCTTAAATGCTTTCAGCACAGGCATGGCGACCAGCGCGGCAAGTTTAGTCAACGCATTGCGACCGAATTCATCGCGCAGGAAACCGCCCAGCATTTGCGCCAACCCTTCAGTGGTTTTCAAGGCGACATTACCGACAAATCCATCGCACACCACCACGTCGGTCGTGCCCTTGAAAATATCGTTACCTTCGACATTGCCGTAAAAATTCAAATCGCTGGCGCGCAACAAAGCGGCAGCCTGCTTGACGACCTCATTACCCTTGATGTCTTCGCTACCGATATTCAGCAGACCCACGCTAGGCGCGGGCTTGCGTTCCAGAGCGGTGACCAGGGTCGAACCCATCATGGCGAATTGCAGCAGATGTTCTGCGGTGCAATCGGTATTGGCACCCAAATCGAGCATACAAACCTTGCCGTCCTTAGTCGGCAAATAGGAAGCGATCGCGGGGCGATCTATGCCGGGAATGGTTTTCAGCACATAGCGCGCCGTCGCCATCAGCGCGCCGGTATTACCCGAACTGATGCAAGCCGAAGCCTCACCGCTTTTAACCAGATTGATGCTGACGCGCATCGAAGAATCTTTCTTGCCACGCAAGGCAGATTGAGGTTGCTCATCCATCTCCACCACCTGCGTGGTCGCGTGGATGCGCAGGCGCGACCCAAATTGTCCGCCTGTCGCCTCAACTCCCAGCTTGCGCAACCCGGATTCAATGATGTCAGGGAAGCCTACCAGAATAATACTGTCGCCGGGGTAGTGTTTCAGGTATTGAACTGCGGCTGGGAGGGTGGCCGCCGTACTATGGTCGCCTCCCATTGCATCTATAGCTAGTGTGATATCCACAATGCGTTCCTTGACAATGGACAACTCCAAATCCGGTCAGACTTAACAGCGCGAGCAGATAGACTCCGCAATCGCAGCAGACGTTCCCTTGCTACACGTCAGACCAGGAGTCTGTCGGACTTAAAGGAAATCTACTGCAAATTCACCTGAACGGCGCATATTTCACCGCTTTCTTGGTCAATAGAGCAACTATTGACCTGCGAAACCAGCAAAATCTGCCCTCGCCCAGCCAAATTTTCGCTACGATTCTTCAAGTCCGACAGACTCCTAGTTGCGCTCAACGCGACGATTCAGACAAATCCAAGTATGACAGAAACAAAAACGCAGCCGATCATGACAATCGGCTGCGTTCGACAAAGGCTTACTCGCCCTTGGTCTTGACTACTTTTTTGCCACGGTAGAAACCGGTCGGGCTGATGTGATGACGCAAATGATTTTCACCCGTTGTTGGTTCAATGGCGGTTGCCGGAGCAACCAGGAAATCATGGGCGCGATGCATACCACGCTTGGAAGGGGATTTTTTATTCTGCTGAACTGCCATGCTATTACTCCTTGGATAAATCTAAAAATTAATTACGTTTCAATTTTTCTAACATAGCAAAAGGATGGCGATCATCCTTTTGCATCTTTTCATTCACTGCTGCCCGACAAGCCCCCAAATCATGTTTAGGCGCAATTGGCAGGCTTAACAAAATCTCTTCTTCCAGCAGCTCCAACACATCCAGATGCGCATCAGCCAAAATGCTGTCGAACTCTTCATTATCATCCTGCAACGCTTCAAGAACCGCCTCATCACGCAACAGCAAGCGTGATTCATAATCAACCGCATATTCCATACCCTTAAGACAGCGCTGGCAACGCAACTGACAAAGCCCGCTCATTCTGACATCCAAAGCAGGATTACCCAGACTGTCCAGCACACCATGCAGGCTATACTGCAAAACTCCTTGCGGATTATCCAGCACATCCAGCAAACGTGGCAGTTCCGCAAAGGGCACTTCCGCGTCTATTTGCTTGCCGTTTTGGGCAAAATCCAAACTATCAATGAAAGACCGTGCGTACATAAGCCGCGCATGATATATTTTTCGCTGCATTCTGTCAAAAATCCTGCTAAAAATACGATAATAATCTGCATCAATAGTAAAAAATTCCTCGTTTTTTACTTGAATTTTACGGAAATACCCGCTATTGACGGATGCTGGTGCAGGGCAGGAAAATCTCCGCAAGACATGTGCCCCCTTAGAAAATTTATCCGAAGGAATATTTTTGAATTCAAAGTTACTTGTTTTGGCTTCCACTTCTCCGTATCGCTGCGAATTACTCAAACGTTTGCAGATTCCCTTTATAACGGCAGCACCCAACGTTAATGAAGCACCGCTGCCCGATGAAACGGCACGCGCCACGTCGGCCAGGCTATCGCTGGATAAGGCGCGTGCCGTGGCCGCCAACTATAGCGATGCCCTGATTATCGGCTCCGACCAGGTTGCGCTACTGAACGGACAACAAATCGGCAAACCGCTCACCCACGACAATGCAGTAAAACAATTGTCCAGTACGCGCGGAAAAACGACCCATTTCTATACCGCGTTGACGCTACTGAACAGCCAGACGGGCAAATATCAAACCGAGGTGGCAGAAAACTCAGTTACCTTGCGTAACTTGAGCGATACCGAAATTGAAAGTTACTTGCGCAAAGAGCAACCCTACCACTGCGCTGGCAGCGTGAAATCGGAAGGTCTGGGCATCGCACTGATGAGCGGGATGACCGGTGACGACCCCAATGCACTGATCGGTCTGCCACTGATTTTATTGACTGAAATGCTACGCCGCGAAAACGTACTGCTGTTCTGATTACGACTATCACTATGACTAAAAAACTTGGCACGCTATATCTCATCCCCTGCACGCTAGGTGACACACCAGCCGAGCAGGTACTACCGCAATTTGTGATCAACATCGCACGCAGCCTGAGCCATTATATTGTGGAAGAACCCAAAACGGCGCGACGTTTCCTCTCGGCACTCCAACATGAACAAGCCATTCAAGCGTTGCACTTCTCCACCCTAAACGAGCATACCCCGGCCAAAGACCTGCCCGAACTGCTAACCCCGCTACTGGCTGGAAAAGATGTCGGCATAATCTCCGAAGCAGGTTGCCCCGGCATCGCCGATCCAGGTGCAGAGTTGGTCAATCTGGCGCATCGCACAGGCATTCGCGTTATCCCCTTGGTCGGCCCCTCCTCTATTTTGCTTGCCATCATGGCATCCGGCATGAATGGACAGTGTTTCGCCTTTCACGGCTACCTGCCAATAGCTGAGTCAGAGCGATACAAAACAATCACTAACCTGGAAGCAGAATCCGCACGCCGCCAGCAAACACAAATATTCATTGAGACACCCTACCGCAATGAAAAGCTATTCAGCGCACTGCTTAAGCAGTGCCGCCCGAATACGCAACTATGCGTCGCCACTGACATCAGCCTGACCAGTGAGCAGATACAGACCCGGTTCATCGCGCAGTGGAAGTCGCAACCTGCCCCGGCACTAAATAAGCGTCCCAGTCTATTTCTGCTGCTCGCCAACCGCTAATACAGCATTTGTACGTTCATTTAGTTGCCCTGCAAGGCGCTTTCTGGTATTAAGGCGCACTTAATTTTTTTCACGTTGGAGAAACACAATGTCGGAACTGTCGTTAAAGTCTATCGCCCCTTACCAGGCTCAACCCGGCGAGGAATATATGAACCCAAAACAGCGAGATCATTTTCGTCAGGTTTTAAGCCACATCAAATCTGGTCTGGGTGAGGATATTGATCGTACCGTACATACCATGCAGGCAGAAGCCACTGCTTTTGCCGACCCCAATGATCGCGCCACACAAGAATCCGACATCAGCCTGGAACTGCGCAATCGTGATCGCGAACGCAAACTCATCAAAAAAATCAATGAGATGCTCGCCAAAATTGATGCGGATGAATATGGCTATTGCGACAACTGCGGCATAGAAATCGGTTTGGGCAGACTTGAAGCACGCCCTACCGCAACACAATGTATAGACTGTAAATCGCTAGACGAAATTCGTGAAAAGCAAGTAGCCAAGTAATTCGCTGTTTACGTTCGACAAAGTCAAAATCAGACAGTCAAATAATCATCTTTGCCAGCTTTGTCGAAAGGCTTGCATAATCCATCGCACAAACGAAAGCCCCGCCAATCTGGCGGGGCTTTTTTTACTTGAACAACCTTAAAACCTATTCTGCAACAGGTGCAGACTTGGCTTCCGGAGCTGGCAACAACGCCTTCATGCTCAATTTCATACGGCCTCTTTCATCCATTTCCAGCAATTTAACACGTACAACCTGACCATCCTTGAGATAGTCGGAAACACTATTGACACGCTCATGCGCAATCTGGGAAATATGCAACAGACCATCCTTGCCTGGCAAAATATTGATCAGCGCGCCAAAGTCCAACAGCTTGACTACTGGTCCTTCGTATATCTTGCCAACTTCAACATCCATCACGATATCTTCGATGCGTTTCTTGGCTGCTTCAGCCGCCTCGCCATTGACGCTGGAGATGGTGATATTTCCTTCATCGTCAATATCAATTGTCGAGCCGGTTTCTTCGGTCAGCGCACGAATAACTGCACCGCCCTTACCGATCACATCGCGAATTTTTTCAGGATTGATCTTCATCTTAATCATGCGCGGAGCAAACTCAGACAATTCGCTGCGCGCACCGGACATAGCATCTTTCATCAAGCCAAGGATATGCATACGACCTTCGCGAGCCTGTGTCAAAGCAGCTTGCATAATGTCACGGGTAATGCCGTTGATCTTAATGTCCATTTGCAAGGCAGTAATACCGGTTTCTGAACCCGCCACCTTGAAGTCCATATCGCCCAAATGATCTTCATCCCCCAGAATATCGGTCAACACCGCAAAACGGTTGCCTTCCTTGATCAAGCCCATCGCGATACCCGCCACATGGGCCTTGAGCGGCACCCCTGCGTCCAGCATGGACAAGCAACCACCACAGACGGAAGCCATCGAGCTTGAACCATTCGATTCGGTAATTTCCGAAACGATACGGATCGCGTAGCCAAAATCTTCAGTCTCAGGCAGCACAGCAGCTAAAGCACGCTTGGCGAGCCGACCATGGCCAATTTCACGACGTTTGGGTGTACCAACACGTCCCGTTTCACCCGTTGCGTAAGGAGGGAAGTTGTAATGCAGCATAAACGCATCCGTGTATTCACCTTGCAAGGCATCAATCTTTTGCGCATCACGCATACTACCCAGCGTGGCGACCACGATCGCTTGCGTTTCACCACGGGTAAACAAGCTAGAGCCATGAACGCGTGGCAACACGCCGTTACGGATAGTAATTTGACGCACGGTGCGTGTGTCGCGGCCATCAATACGAGGTTCACCATTAAGGACCTGACCGCGAACGATTTTAGCTTCCAGCGAACCGAATATTTCGTTGACGTAATTCTTTTCCAAATCAGCGGATACAGCCGCCATCACTTTAGCGTGAACCGCAGCGATTGCGACGGTACGTTCCTGTTTGGAGCGAATTTGGTAAGCCTGTTGCAAGTCTACCTCAGCCAACTCGGCGATCTGCGCAATCAGCGCCTCATCCTTGGCTGGCGCAACCCAATCCCACTCCGGCTTACCTACCGCTTCAGCCATTTCATTGATGGCCTGAATGACAATTTGCATCTGCTCATGTCCGAACATCACCGCACCCAACATGACTTCTTCAGTCAGTTGTTGCGCTTCTGATTCAACCATCAACACAGCACGGTCAGTGCCGGCCACGACCAAGTCCATTTGCGATGTTTTTAACTCTGTCTTAGTCGGGTTAAGCAAATACTTGCCATCGGCATAGCCCACGCGCGCCGCACCTATTGGGCCTTCAAAAGGAATACCTGAAATAGCCAGCGCAGCAGACGCACCGATCATTGCCGGAATATCAGAGTCAATCTCGCTGTCCGATGACATGACAGTCGCAACGATTTGCACCTCATTATAAAAACTTTCCGGGAACAGCGGACGCAGCGGACGATCAATCAAACGCGATGTCAAAATTTCTTTTTCGCTAGGACGACCTTCACGCTTGAAAAAACTGCCGGGAATCTTTCCCGCAGCATAAGTCTTTTCCTGATAGTCCACAGTCAGCGGGAAAAAGTCCTGATCTGGCTTGGCATCCTGACGCCCCACTACGGTAACCAACACCACGGTGTCATCCAGACTAACCAGCACGGCACCACTCGCCTGACGGGCAATTTCGCCCGTTTCCAGTGTCAATTGATGATTACCAAATGCTAATGTTTTTTTATAACAACTCAAGATAAACCTCTCTCAGACATGCGTGATACGCAATCGCATCACGCAAAAATAGACAAAACAACGGGCAAGGCAAAGATGCCGCCGCTGGTCAACCAACCCACACTTATGCTACTTTCACCTGCAATCAGACGGACGAAAACGAGATGCCCGGTATGCATCTCGCAAAACAACCCGGTATGCATCTCGCAAAACAACCCGGTATGCATCTCGCAAAACAACCCGGTATGCGTCTCGCAAAACAACCCGGTATGCATCTCGCAAAACAACAAGGGTCGCTGACGCGACCCACTTACTGCTACTTACGAATTGACAAACGTTGAATCAATGTTTGATAGCCCGCTTTATTTTCACGCTTGAGGTAATCAAGCAACTTACGGCGACGGCTGACCAAACGCAACAGACCGCGACGGGAGTGGTGATCCTTGGCGTTGACCTTGAAGTGATCAGTCAAGTAAGTAATACGTGCCGTAATCAAAGCCACTTGCACCTCAGGGGATCCCGTATCTGCCGGGGCACGTTGATAGTCTGTTACGATTTGCGCTTTTTGCGCGGCGGTAATTGCCATTGGTTTTGCTCTCCTAAAAAAAGTTTCGCATTGTAACCTCGAATAAGGTTACGGCTCAACAATATTTTCCATCAAATTAATTTTTGCAGCCTGTTTTGCGACGTTGGCCAGTAATCTATCCGGCGCAACGCGACGACCTTGTTGCACTCCCGTCCCGATAAAACCATCTGGTCCATACAGTCCAATCTTGCCGTCAGGCAAGCCGGTATCCAAACCTAAACGTTGCCCCTGCGCGAGACGCTTAATCTGAGCCGCATCCAGCTGCAATTTAGGTATATCAGGCATTAAATCATCTACTTGCAACAAGCAAGCCTGGCGCTCAATGTCCGTCATTTCAGTTAATTGCGTTAACGTGTAACCGGCCACCAAGGAAAAATGCGCGATGGCGGTACGGCGCAAGGCAATTAAATGTGCACCGCAACCCAGCGCCTCGCCGATATCTTCGGCCAAGGTACGCACATAAGTACCCTTGCTGCAACGCACCGCTATTTCCATCTCAAGGCCGGAATACCGATTCATCGTCAATTCATGAATAACCACCTCGCGCAGCTCACGCTCGATGGTAATTCCTTTGCGGATATATTCGTAAAGCGGCATCCCGTGGTGCTTGAGCGCACTATGCATGGGTGGTAACTGCTGGATTACACCACGAAATCTTTCCAGTACAGCATCAAGGTCAGACATCAAAAAAGTGACCGGGCGCTGTTTGACGATCAAACCCTCTGCATCTCCCGTTGTGGTCGTCTGCCCCAACCGCAGCATAGCCGTATAGGACTTATCCGCATCCAGTAACGCGGTTGAAAACTTGGTTGCCTCGCCAAAACAAATCGGCAACAAACCCGTTGCGAGTGGATCCAAGGTACCTGTATGTCCAGCTTTCTCGGCCTGAAACAGCCGACGAACTTTTTGCAGTGCCGTGTTTGAACTGAGTTCCAGCGGTTTATCGAACAACAACACGCCGTCCAATGGCCGCCAGGTTCGCACCATCTGCCGACTATTTTTCTTCATCAAGATGAATATCGCTGT
>PEUR01000105.1 GCA_002780675.1 Gallionellales bacterium CG03_land_8_20_14_0_80_55_15
GTGAAGTTAGTACGCCAGAAAATGAACTCATGAGCAAACAGGTTGTCAGTGTGGTGCAGGCAACATTGCAGGAGTTGCCGGAAGATTTGCGCAGTGCTTTGACTTTGCGTGAAATTGAGGGGCTGAGTTATGAAGAAATCGCCAGTGTGATGAACTGCCCTATCGGCACGGTGCGATCAAGAATTTTCAGGGCACGCGAGGCGGTAGCAGAAAAATTGCGCCCGTTGTTGGAAACCAGTAAAGGGAATAGGTGGTAATAATGAAACATGAGATTTCAACACTGATGGATGGCGAGCTGTTTGAAGACGAAACAGATATTCTGTTTGATCAAATCAAACGCGATCCCGATGCGCAACGTGATTGGGCGGTATATCACCTTATCGGTGATGTGCTGCGTCAGCCTGATTATATTCATCAGGACATAGGAGCCCAGGTGAGGGAGCGTATGCAGAACGAGCCGGTCGTGCTTGCCCCGCGTGGACGGTTACTGAAGCAAAAAGCTCGCATGTTCGCGCTGTCGGCCGCTGCTTCTGTCTTGGCAGTCGGCGTAGTGGCATGGATGTCATTGCAGATCAATCCGGAGGCAGCCCCGCTGATGGCAATGAAGCCATCCGACATACGCACAGTTAATTTGCAAATACAACCCAGGTCCAACGATTATCTGATGGCGCATCAGGAATTTTCTCCCAGCAATGACATGAATGGCGGGGCATCCTATGTGCGCACCGTAATCTATAACGCTGAGGAAAAACCTCAATGAAGTTGTGGTTGGGGGTTTGCGGATTATTGCTGGCGGCCAATGCCTGTGCTGCTGAGATGCAGTCCAAACTGGACTGGCTGAAGACAGTCGCTTTTGCCAGTCATCAAACTGATTACAGCGGGGTGTTTGTTTATCAATATGGTAGTCATGTCGAGACTTCACGGATTGTGCACGTTACCGAAAAAGACAGCGAGTACGAGAAACTCGAGAGTATGGATGGTCCCAAACATGAAATCATCCGTCATCATGGGCAAGTTTGGTTGTTCGGCAATCATAAAATGGTGCAGGCAGATAGCCAGCAGACAAAAATCAGGTTTCCTGCTTTGCTGCCGGATCAATTGTCCACGCTGAGTGAAAACTATCAGGTTAAAGAGGCGGGCACTGGGCGAGTGGCTGGGTATAACACCCAGGTCATTTTGTTTCAGCCCAAAGATAATCTGCGTTACAGCCACAAAATATGGGTACATACCGATTCTGGTTTGCTGTTGAAATCGGAGGTGCTGAATGACAAGAATCAGGTCGTCGAGCAATATACCTTTACACAATTGAAAATTGGCTCCGAGGTGGATCGTTCCTGGATTGTGTCCAGTAACGCAATGGGGGCAACCATTAAGGATAAGGTTAAGCCGTCTTTGAATTCAACCAGCAAGAACGTTAACAGTGGTTGGGTGGCAGATGCCTTGCCGAGTGGTTTCAAGAAAACCATGGAGATTTTGCGACCGATGCACGGCAAACATGCGCCCGTGTTACAGATGGTGTTTACTGATGGGCTGAGTGCCATTTCCATTTTTATTGAACCTGCTGATTCCGATGAAGATGACAACGAAGGCTTGTCCAGTCGAGGCGCTGTTAATCTTTATCACAAGGTGGTGAACAAGACTTTGTTGAACGTGGTTGGCGAAGTTCCCTCGCTAACGGTTATGCAAGTGCTTGATTCAGTGCGTTATAACGGTAAATAATCATGCTTGAGACGCGAGCTGTTGTGGTGCAGTTGCTGGAAAAACCTTTTGTGCTGGTTCAGTCCAGCCAGGGGGGAGGCTGCGGGCAATGTGGTGGTAAAGGCTGCGGGGCAAGCAAGTTATCCCAGATGTTTTGTAGCAAGCCGCGCCAATTTAAAGTAGATAACCGCATCAATGCCAGAGTCGGCGATGAGGTGGTGGTGTCGGTCATGGAGGGTGCGGTGTTGCATAGCATCGGTCTGGTTTATTTGCTACCGCTGGTGTTGTTGTTTGCGGGCGCGGCGCTGGCGGGCAGTTTTGCGGTTCAGGAAGTTCAGCGTGATGGTTATGCAGCACTCGGTGCCTTGTCCGGTTTGATCGTCGGCTTTATCTTTGCCAAATGGATTGCAGCGCGCCAGATAGAGCAGCAGAACCAACCTTACATTGCCAGACAAAGTTGCGAGTAGTGCAACGATTCGTGTTTATAAAATTTTTTACTATGAGGAGGCCTACATGCTAAAAAGGTTTATTGATTCGATGGTGTTGTGTTTCGGCATTATTTTAAGTGTTTCGGTACATGCTGCAGGTTTGCCCGATTTCACTGGCCTGGTGGAAAAACAGGCTGCTGCTGTGGTCAATATCAGCACCACGCAAATCATCCGCAATGCACAGGGCAGCCCCAATTTTCCGGAGGGTGATCCTTTGTTTGAATTTTTTCGTCGTTTCGCCCCGCCCATGCCGCGCGAGCAGGAATCTCAATCATTGGGTTCGGGTTTCATACTCAGTGCTGATGGCTACATCATGACTAACGCGCATGTGGTTGATAGCGCGAATAAAATTACCGTGCGGTTGACTGATAAGCGTGAGTTTGTTGCCAAAGTGATCGGTGCGGACAAACGTACCGATGTGGCGTTGCTGAAAATTGAGGCAAATAATTTACCCAAAATCACGGTAGGCAATCCCGACAAACTCAAGGTAGGCGAATGGGTGGTTGCAATCGGTTCGCCGTTCGGCTTTGACAGTAGCGTGACTGCCGGTATCGTCAGCGCCAAGGGGCGCTCTTTGCCACAGGATAATTTTGTGCCCTTCATTCAGACCGACGTGGCCATCAATCCAGGTAATTCAGGTGGGCCATTGTTTAATATGAGTGGTGAAGTGGTCGGTATCAATTCGCAAATCTATACTCGTTCGGGCGGCTCGATGGGGCTGTCTTTTGCGATACCGATTGATGTCGCCACGCAAGTTGCGGATCAATTGCGCGCCACCGGCAAGGTGACGCGCGGGCGCATCGGGGTATCAATACAGGAAGTCACTCGAGAATTGGCCGATTCATTTGGTTTGAACAAGCCCAATGGTGCGTTGGTCAGCAGTGTCGAAAAGGGTGGGCCAGCTGACAAGGTCGGCATCGAAGTCAGTGATGTGATTCTCAAGTTTGACGGTAGATTAGTCACTGATTCCATAGATTTGCCCCGCATCGTCGCGGCGACCAAGCCGGGAAATAAAGTAAGCGTTGAGTTGTGGCGCAAGGGGGCTGCAAAGGAAGTCACTATTGTGGTGGCAGCCATGTCTGAAGATGGCAAGCTGGCTCAGACGGTCAAAAGCACGACTGACGAGACCGTCAAACTGATAGCCCGCTTGGGGATAGCCGTGAGCGAGTTGAGTCGAGAGCAATTGTCTGAATTGCAAAGCAATGGTGGTTTGCTGGTACAGGATGTCAAAAGCCAGGTTGCGCGTGCTGCTGGATTGCAGCACGGCGACGTGTTGCTGGCAATCGGCAATATGCCGATACGTTCGCTCAGGCAGTTCGAAGAAATGATTGCACATGTACCCAAGGGGCGGAACGTCGCCCTGCTGGTGCGGCGCGGCGATAATGCTTCTTATGTGGCCATCAAACTGGATGAGAAGTGATTTTGAAGTCATTACAGTCCTGCGTATTAAGTCCAAATAGGCTAGAATCCGCGCTTTGCCAATCGGTCAGTTTTCTCTCGTAAGCGTGATAGGGTATATCTACCACTACCATCAGCGTGCGGATGTCGCCCTGCGGTGTAACGCTTTTTATTTGGAATTTCATGCAGCTAATCCGTAACTTTTCCATTATTGCCCACATTGATCACGGCAAATCCACGCTGGCCGATCGCATCATCCATCTGTGCGGCGGGCTGTCAGACCGCGAAATGGATGCGCAAGTGCTTGATTCTATGGATATAGAGCGCGAACGCGGAATCACCATCAAGGCGCAGACTGCCGCACTCAGTTATCTGGCGCGCGATGGCAAAACCTATAACCTGAATTTGATAGACACGCCGGGGCATGTGGACTTCTCCTACGAGGTATCACGCTCCCTTTCGGCCTGTGAAGGGGCGTTGCTGGTGGTGGATGCCTCGCAAGGTGTAGAAGCGCAAACCGTCGCCAATTGTTATACCGCGCTGGATTTGGGTGTCGAGGTGGTGCCGGTATTGAACAAGATAGATCTGCCTTCCGCTGATCCTGATAACGCTATCG
>PEUR01000066.1 GCA_002780675.1 Gallionellales bacterium CG03_land_8_20_14_0_80_55_15
GATGTGGCGGGGGTGGTGGAAAGTTCCACTGACGTGCGCTTTAAACCCGGCGATGAGGTGTTGGTCACGGGTTACGGCATGGGGGTGGACCACGATGGCGGGTTTGCCGAATATGTGCGCGTACCTGCCGACTGGGTGGTGCCGCTGCCTGAAGGGTTGACCCTCCATGATGCGATGGCGCTGGGTACGGCAGGTTTTGCGGCTGCATTGTCAATACACCGGCTGGAGCAAAACGAACTGCGCCCCATAGCTGGCCGCGTCATCGTGACGGGTGCGACCGGTGGGGTGGCGAGTCTGGCGATACAGATGCTGGCGCAGTTGGGCTATCAGGTCGTTGCCTTGACGGGTAAAGACAGCGAACACGACTATCTGAAATCGCTGGGTACTTCTGAAATCCTGTCGCGACGCGGGCTGGTGATGGGTACTCGCCCGCTGGAAAAGGCGCAGTGGGCGGGTGCGCTGGATGCGGTGGGCGGTGAAACGCTGGCTTGGCTTTCGCGCACCATGCAACAAAACGGGGTGATTGCCAGTTTCGGCAATGCGGGCGGAATTGAGTTACACACTACGGTGATGCCTTTTATCCTGCGCGGGGTGCGGCTGATCGGCATTGATTCTGCCGCGACTGCCATGCCGTTGCGCCGTGAAATCTGGCATCGTCTGGCAACGGATCTCTATCCCAAACAACTCGCAGAAGTCGCGCATGAGGTTATGTTCGAGCGATTGCCAGCGGCTTTTTTGCAGTTGATGCAGGGAAAATCGCACGGACGTACCGTGGTTCGGTTCGCTGCGGCGGGAGAAATTGCCTGAATATTCTTGATATTAGCGATCATTTGCGCATTTTCAGCCAGTCAGGCATTGGGTGCATGATGACAGTCGCGTGAATGCTGCTATAATCCGCCCCCTTGCTGGAAACATATAGCGCGAAAGTGGCGGAATTGGTAGACGCACTGGATTTAGGTTCCAGCGCCTTACGGCGTGAGAGTTCGAGTCTCTCCTTTCGCACCAGCACCTCATTCAAATTCAAATTCAAGGAAATAAAGCATGCCCAGCGTAGAAACTGTGAGCGCGTTAGAACGTCGCCTGAACGCATCTATTCCCCAACAAGCTATTAGTGGTCAAGTCGCTGCCCGCTTGAAGCACTTTGGCCGTACTGCGAAAATTGCCGGCTTCCGCCCAGGCAAGATTCCTACCAAAATACTCGACCAGTATTTCGGAGCGCAAGCTCGTCAGGAAGCACTGAGCGAGATTTTGCAGCGTTCTTTTGTTGAGTTGGTGCAAGCCCGGGCGCTCAAGGTTGCCGGAAATCCAGAGTTTGAACTCAAGACGAATGATCTGGATGCCGACATTATCGAATACAGTGCGACCTTTGAAGTTTATCCCGAAGTGGTGTTGGGTGATGTGGCTGCTGCGACGGTTGAACGGCTGACATATGCGTTGAGCCAGGCTGATGTGGACAACACGGTAGCCACGCTACGCCGCCAGCGCGCGACTTATGCTGCCGTGACACGAGCAGCGCAAAATGAAGACAAGGTCATGATTGATTTTGTCGGCAAATTGGAGGGTGTGGTGTTTCAAGGCGGCGAAGCTCGTGACTACCCGGTTACGCTCGGTTCAGGGCGCATGATGCCAGAGTTCGAGGCCGCTATCGTTGGCATGAATATAGGCGAAGTGAAGTCATTCAATATGACTTTCCCGGAAAATTATCACGGCAAGGATGTTGCTGGCAAAGAAGTGACCTTTACGATTACGCTCAAAAGTGTTGAAGAACCCGTTTTGCCTGAAGTGGATGCGGATTTTGCGATGGCGGTCGGCATAAACGATGGGGATGTAAGCAAACTGGTAGATGAAATTCGCAGCAATCTGGCGCGTGAAGTGGAACGTCGTTTGAAGTCGCGTAACAAGGAAGCGGCGATGGATGCGCTGGCCAAGGTTGCTACGTTTGAATTGCCCAAGGCATTGGTCAGCCATGAAATGGAACGGTTGATGCATCAGACCGTGCAGGATATGGAACAGCGCGGCATGAAGATGAAGGGGATGCAGTTGCCTCCCGAATTGTTCCGCGAACGTGCCGAGAAACGCGTCAAACTAGGGCTGGTGTTGGCTGATTTGGTCGAGAAAAATGGCCTGGATGCACAGCCGGAAAAAATCCGTGCGTTGGTGGAAGATTATGCGCAGAGTTTTGAGCATCCAGAAGATGTGGTGCGTTGGTACTACGCCGACCCCTCACGTTTGCAGGAAATTGAAAATCTGGTGCTGGAAGAAAATGTCGTTGAATGGGTGCTGGCTCGTGCCCAGGTAACAGACAAACCCCTGGAATTCGCAGAATTGATGGGGAATTAACATGCCTTATCTGGAACCGCAGAACATCGGCATGATTCCCATGGTCGTTGAGACCAGTGGGCGCGGTGAGCGGGCTTATGACATTTATTCCCGCCTGCTCAAGGAGCGCGTGGTTTTTTTGGTTGGCGAAGTAAACGACCACAGTGCCAATTTGATTGTTGCCCAGATGCTGTTTCTGGAATCTGAAAATCCTGATAAGGATATTCATTTTTACATCAATTCGCCGGGTGGTTCGGTCACGGCGGGTATGGCGATATATGACACCATGCAGTTTATTAAGCCTCACGTCAGCACACTGTGCATAGGGCAGGCCGCCAGCATGGGTTCATTCCTGTTGACGGCAGGCGAAAAGGGCAAGCGTTTCTGCTTGCCTAATTCTCGCGTGATGATCCACCAGCCCTTGGGCGGATTCCGTGGTCAGGCTTCTGACATCGAGATACATGCGCGCGAAATTCTTTATTTAAAACAAAAACTTAACCAGATGTTGGCGTATCACACCGGGCAAACTGTCGAAACGATAGAGCGCGATACCGACCGGGATAACTTCCTGAGTGCGGCGGATGCGGTGAGCTATGGTCTGGTTGATCAGGTGCTGGAAAAGCGCGTTTGAGCATTGAATTGATGGAAGGTTGTAAAGATGGCTGGCGATAAAAAATCAGATGAAAAACTGCTTTACTGCTCATTCTGCGGCAAGAGCCAGCACGAAGTTCGCAAGCTGATTGCCGGGCCGTCCGTGTTCGTGTGCGATGAGTGCATTGCCTTGTGTAACGACATCATGCGTGAAGAGTTACAGGGCGGCGAGGCTAAAGGCGGCAAGAGTGATTTGCCTGTACCTCGGGAGATTTACGCGACGCTGGGTGAGTACGTCATTGGTCAGGAAAGAGCGAAACGGATTTTGTCGGTAGCGGTATATAACCACTACAAGCGACTCGCGTCAGACATGAAGGATGGTGTCGAATTATCCAAGAGCAATATCCTGCTGGTCGGTCCTACCGGTTCAGGTAAGACGCTGCTGGCACAAACCCTCGCGCGTATGCTGGATGTGCCTTTTGTGATGGCCGATGCGACCACGCTGACTGAGGCGGGTTATGTGGGCGAAGATGTTGAGAACATTATTCAGAAGCTGTTACAGGCTTGTGATTACAACGTCGAGAAGGCGCAGCGCGGCATTGTGTATGTGGATGAAATTGACAAAATTTCGCGCAAATCGGATAACCCCTCGATTACCCGAGATGTGTCCGGTGAGGGCGTGCAGCAGGCTTTGCTCAAGTTGATTGAAGGCACCAAGGCCTCCATCCCGCCGCAAGGTGGACGCAAGCATCCGAATACCGAATTTTTGCAAGTGGATACGACTAACATTCTGTTTATTTGCGGCGGCGCGTTTGACGGCTTGGAAAAGGTCATCAAAAATCGCTCTTCCAAAGCCAGTATCGGCTTTGGCGCGACCATCAGCTCCAAGGATGAACGCAAGACGGGCGAGACTCTGCGTGAAGTCGAGCCGGAAGATTTGGTTAAATTTGGGCTGATACCTGAATTTGTCGGTCGCTTGCCAGTCGTGGCTACGCTGGAAGAGCTGGACGAGGCGGCTCTGGTGCAAATTCTCACTGAACCCAAGAATGCCCTGACCAAACAGTACCAAAAGTTGTTTGCCATGGAAGGCGTTGACCTTGAGTTTCACGAAGGCGTGTTGTTGGCGATTGCGCGTAAAGCTTTGACGCGCAAAACTGGCGCGCGTGGGCTGCGCTCGATTATGGAGCAATCCTTGTTGGACGTGATGTTTGATTTGCCGTCCATGGATAATGTCAGCAAAGTTGTGTTGGATGAATCCGGCTCGACTGGTGAAATCAAGCCGGTCATCGTTTACGCCGATACACCCAAGGCAGCATAGCGGCTGTTCGCATATTTCAATCTTCTGTCTTGAACC
>PEUR01000222.1:0-15950 GCA_002780675.1 Gallionellales bacterium CG03_land_8_20_14_0_80_55_15
TTGACGTGGGGTTGCGCAATCTCGATCTCATCATGGGCTGTGAACGGCGCGTGGTGTACGACATCATCAATGTCATCAACGGTGAAGCCTCGCTCAAACAGGCCCTCATCAAGGACAAGAACTGCGACAACCTGTATGTGCTGCCCGCTTCGCAAACGCGCGATAAAGAAGCACTCAAACTCGATGTGGTCGGGCAGATTCTGGACGAACTGAAAGAAAGTTTTGATTTCATCGTTTGCGACTCTCCGGCCGGGATCGAGTCTGGCGCATTCAACGCAATGTATTACGCCGATGAGGCGCTGGTAGTCACTAACCCGGAAGTCTCTTCAGTCCGCGATTCGGATCGCATTTTGGGCATACTCGCAGCCAAATCGAAACGCGCTGTCGAAGGAAGAGACCCGGTCAAGGAGCATCTGCTGGTGACACGTTACGACCCCAAGCGCGTGAATTCGGGCGAAATGTTGTCGGTCGGCGATATTCAGGAAATATTGCGTATCCCGTTGTTGGGCGTAATTCCCGAATCCTCATCGGTATTGCAGGCTTCAAATTCCGGCACACCTGCCATCCATCTGGAAAAGAGCGATGTGGCCGAGGCTTATCGTGACGTGGTAGGGCGCTTCATGGGCGAAGAGTTGCCGATGCGTTTCACTGCCGAAAAAGCAGGATTTTTCAAGCGTTTGCTGGGAGGCATCTGAAATGGATATGATTGCCGGCCTGCTCAATTATCTGCGTGGAAACGAAAAGAAAACGGCTTCGGTTGCCAAGGAGCGTTTGCAAATTATTCTGGCTCACGAGCGCGCGGGGCGCGGAACGGCAACCCCCGATTACCTGCCCGCGCTGCAAGAGGAACTGATGGCGGTCATCGCCAAGTATATCCATATTGACCGCGACTCCCTGAAAGTCCAGTTGGACAAGCACGACCAGTATGACGTGCTGGAACTGAACATCACCTTGCCGGAAAAGGTCAACGCCAGACGCTGACAGGTGTGAGTTTCAAACGATTTGCCAGACTTGATTCGTGTAAGCTGTAAAGCCTTTGTACCTTCCTGTTGAATATAAAATTATTTATATTCAACAGCTTGTATTCGGTGCATGGAATTTGGTGCCGTTGCCTGGAAGATGGTAGCGATTCCCATAAGCCTGTTTATTTTTCTAGGAGTCTGTCGGACTTGAAGAATCGTAGCGAAAATTTGGCTGGGCGAGGGCAGGTTTTGCTGGTTTCGCAGGTCAATAGTTATTCTATTGACCAAGAAAACGGTGAAATATGCGCCGTTCAGGTGAATTTGCAGTAGATTTCCTTTAAGTCCAACAGACTCCTTGGCGAATGAATAATCTATTTGATCGTATTTATATTCGCAGCGGTACCGCCAGTCTAAAATACGACGCGCGCCGCGAGGTGTTTGGCCGCGAAGATGTCATCCCTCTGTGGGTGGCCGATATGGATTTCGCGGTTCCGGACGCAGTTCAGCGCGCGCTGACGGAGCGCGCCGCGCATCCGCTATTCGGTTACACCATCCATCCCGAATCTCTATACGACTCTCTGCTGCACTGGCTGACCACGCGCCACGGCTGGCATATCGAACGCGAGTCTGTCCTGTTCTGTCCCGGCGTGGTGCCTTCACTGCATGCCTGCATCATGGCGCTTTGCAGCCCAGGTGATGCTGTGATCGTGCAGCCGCCGGTGTATGCGCCGTTCCTTTCAGCACCAGAAACCTGCGGACGCAAGTCGCTACTCAATCCGCTCAAGCTGACAGCAGGAAAATACACGTTCGATCTGGACGATCTCGAACGCTGCGCGATGGAAGGTGGGCGTTTGCTGATCCTGTGCTCGCCGCACAATCCGGTTGGGCGCGTGTGGCAGAGCGAAGAGTTGCGGGCGCTGCTGGCTGTATGCGAAGAGCACGACATCACCGTGATCTCGGACGAGATACATGCCGATCTGGTCTACCCCTGTATCAAGCATGTACCGCTCGCCACCCTGAGCGACAAGGTGAACATCGTCACCGCCATCGCACCCAGCAAGACGTTCAACATTCCTGGCCTCGGCCTGTCTGCGCTGGTGGTGCCGAATAAAGCCGACCGAGCCGCCATCGCCAAAGCATTTGGCATCTTGCACGTCAGCGCCAGCAACCCCTTCAGTATCGTGGCGTTCGAAGCGGCCTATTGCGAAGGTGCGCCCTGGCTGGATGCGCTGCTGGCGTATTTGGCCGGTACGCGAGATATGGTGCGCGAATTTTTGCGGCAGTATCTGCCACAAATCAAAATGATTGAGCCGGAAGGCACTTATCTGTTGTGGTTGGATTGCCGCGCGATGGGACTGAACGATAAGCAGCTCAAGGATTTCTTCGTGCGAGAAGCGGGTGTGGGTCTGAGTCCGGGTGCGATGTTCGGGGTACAGGGCAGCGGCTTCATGCGCATGAACATCGGTGCACCGCGCAGCGTGATCGGGCAGGCGCTGGAGAACATTGCGCGCGCCGCTGCGGCGCATACCTGAATCAACGCTTGCTGTAGCGCAACACCAGCCAAATCCCTCCGAGTATCAGCAATGAAGCGATCAACAGATCACGCGTGAGTGCCTCGTCCAACAGCAGGATGCCGCCGATGGCGGCGATCACCGGCGCTGCGAGTTGTACTGTCGAGGCCGTCATGACGCGCATGTGTTGCAGTACGCGATACCACAGCACATAACCCAACGCAGAAGTTAGTGCGCCGGATAACACGGCGTATAGTGCACCGCGCGCGTCCCCATGCATCCAGGGTAAAGACAGCAGCACAAGCCCCAGCGACAGCGGTGCGGCGCGAAGAAAATTGCCAGCAGTGGCGGCAGCAGGGTGAGGTAATCCGCGTCCCCATAACGAATAAATGCCCCATGCAACACCACTCGCCAGCATCAGGATCGAATCCAGCAGCGACGGCGCTGCCACGCTGGGTGACACCAGAACCAGCAGTCCCGCGATTGCGCCGACAAACCCCGCGCTTTGAATTTTGCTCATGCGTTCGCCCGCGATGAATCCGGCGATGAGCATGGTTGCTTGCACTGCGCCGAACAGCATCAGCGCACCGACCCCGGCATTGATCGTGCGGTAGGAAAAGGAAAAAGTGGCCGCATAGAGGAATAAGGCCAGCGCGCTGCGCCAGTTGCCGTGTCGCAAGGGAGAGAGGTTTTGCCAGTGCATCAGCAGCCACAATATCGCAGCACCGGACAACAGGCGCAGCGCGGTGAAGCTCGCCGCATCAATGGCCGTTTCCTTCAGCGCCATGCGGCAAAGCACCGAGTTCGCCGCAAAGGCTGTCATGGTCAGCGCGGTGAGCGCGACGAGGCGAATGCGCGTCACGGGGTGTCGAAGCGCAACAGATGACGCGGTTCGGCAGGGGAGCGACTCAAATAATGCACATTGAATAAACCCTCCGCATCGCTCCAGGTGGTTTTTAGATGCCAGCCCGCCGCAAGTGCCAGTTGCTCGAATTCATGCGCGGTATATTTGTAGGAGTTCTCGCTGTGGATGGTCTCGCCTGCTTCAAACACAAACGATGCTTCGCCCAATCGGATGGTTTGGTAGTAGCGGCTGACCAGGTGCATCTCGATGCGCCCCAGCGTTGGGTTGTAAAAGGCGTAATGGGAAAAACTGTCGGTATCGAGTTGCGCGCCCAGTTCGCGTTGCATACGCACCAGCAGATTGAGGTTGAAGGCGGCGGTGTGGCCGGCGGCATCGTTGTAGGCGGCATTCAGGCGTTCCGGGAGCTTTTTACTATCCACGCCGATCAATAATCCACCGTCCGCACCGACCCACTGCGACGCTTGCTTTAGCAACTGCACCGCTTCATCCGGCGCGTAATTGCCTATCGTCGAGCCGGGAAAAAAGATAACCTGGCGCTGGGCGGGATTTCCCCTCAGTTCGAGGGCGGACAATTGAGTATAGTCCGCGCACAGCGGGCGCATGACCATCTGCGGAAACAGCGTTTGCAAACGTGCCGTGCTGTGCAGCAAATGCGGTTCGCAGATGTCTATCGGTACATATATCGCATCGTCGGACAGATGCCGCAGCAGCAACGGTGTTTTGCTTGCGCTACCGCTGCCCAGCTCGATCAACACGCAGGATGCGCCAATCTGTCCGGCCATCTGCGCGCCGTAGCGTTCGAGAATGGCCGTCTCGGTGCGCGTCGGGTAATACTCCGGCGTGGCGCAGATCTGATCGAACAACTGCGAGCCGCGCGCATCGTAAAAGAATTTTGGCGGGATGCTGCGCGGGCTTTGCTTCAGACCCGCGCTGGCCGCAGTCAGAAAATCGTTTTCATCAAAGGTAACTTTGGGGGTGGGCGATTCATTGCGCATCATGCGTCCTCCGCCAGGCGTAGGCCGGAAAACATCCAGCGATCTGCAGCCCGGAAAAAATTACGGTAAGTGACTCGGAGGTGGTCTTGCGGCGAGACGCAGCATCCGCCGCGCAGCACCCATTGATCGCACATGAACTTGCCGTTGTATTCACCCAGCGTGCCGGGCAGCGGCTTGAAGCCGGGGTAGGGAAGATAAGCGCTTTGGGTCCACTGCCACAGCTCGCCGTACATTTGCTGAATTGAATTTGTGTGGCCGTGCGTTTTCTCCCTCTCCCCGTGGGAGAGAGTTGGGGTGAGGGTTGCGGGTTGCGGCACATACAAGCCGCTATCAAGAAAGCTGCCAGTGAGGCTTTGCGTGCTGGCCGCGTGTTCCCACTCCGCCTCGGTCGGCAGCCGCTTGCCAGCCCAGCGTGCGCAGGCATCGGCCTCGTAATAACTCAAATGCGACACCGGCTCGTCCTCGCGCAACGGATGCGCGCCCGTCAGGTCGAAGTGCATCCAGTCCTTGCCCTGCCTGAACCAGTACAGGGGCGCTTGCCAGCCTTGTGTATTGACCGTGTGCCAGCCGTCCGACAGCCACAGGTCAACACGGAGATACCCGTCGTCCTCGATGAAGGCGAGGTATTCCGCATTGCTGGTCAGGCGTGTGGCAAGGCGGAAATCGTCCAGCCATACTTTGTGGCACGGGCGCTCGTTGTCGTAGGCGAACGCTACGCCGTCGTGGCCGATCTCGACCAGACCGCCCTTGAAAGTCTGCCAGTCCAGCGGCGGCTGTGAAGACGGAGCGGGTAGGTTGGGGGGGTGATACGCGGGCAGCAGCGGATTGACGGAAAAGTTGTAGAGCGTGTCCATCAACAGCAATTCCTGATGCTGGATTTCGTGCTCGATGCCGAGTTGCACGCGCTGCAAAATATCGTCCAGATGTTGTTGCGGCGGATGCGCCAGCAGTTCCAGCAGCGCATCATTGACATGCTGGCGATAGCGATAAACTTCCGCCACCGTCGGGCGCGACAGCAAGCCGCGCTGTCGGCGCGGAAAGAAAGTACCCGCCGTCTCGTAATAGGAATTGAAAAGATGCGCGTAAGCCTGGGCAAACACGGGATAGCCGGGCGCAAATGGGATCAGGATGAAAGTCTCGAAAAACCAGGTGGTATGCGCCAGATGCCACTTAGGCGGACTCGCGTTTTCCATCGCCTGAATGCCATAGTCTTCGATTTCCAGCGGCGCGCACAACATCCCGGAGCGGGCGCGCACCGCCTGAAAACGCTGCGCCAATGCGGACGTGCCCACCGCTTACTCTTCCACCTTTACGCCGTGCCAGAAAGCGACGTGATCCTTGATGCGTACCGCCATGGCGGAAGGATCGGGGTAATACCACGCCGCATCCTCGTTCACCTCGCCGCCGACCGCCACGTTGTAATAACTCGCCGTTCCCTTCCAGGGGCAATGGGTATGCGTGTCGCTGGGTTGGAGGAATTCCTGCTTCACGGCGGAGAGCGGGAAATAGACATTGCCTTCCACGCGGTGGATATCGCTCGCGGGTGCCTCGGCGATGACCTGATTGTTCCAAATGGCTTTGGGCATGTTGCACTCCTTGAAATAGATGGAAGTTAGTCGGGCGGCAGGCATCTTTCTTACATCTGCGCCGCCCCCGATTATGCCGCAGGTTTTATGCAAGGAGCCAAGAGGCAGGATAAATAATGGAAAACATGACGCACACGGAGGTGCGGAGCACGCGGAGAAAAACCCGGTAATGGTTTTGAATTTCTCCGCGCCTACGCGTGCAATGAGTTTTTCGTTGTCCGTTTAACGGGCATGGAAAAGTAACCACCCCTGATGATGAAACTCTCCATGCCCGCTCCTTCACCCCCGTCCCCCCTCTCCCAAAGGGAGAGGGGTACAGTTCGTCGCTGCGCGAGTTTCACGTTAACGCTTGCAGCACGCATAGTCATCCGGTAACGCCCACTTTTCGTCGGCGAATGCCGCATCCAGCGGGGTCTCGGTCAGGTGGTTGGTGTAGTTGCTGATGGTTTTCATGGCAACGCCTAAAATCACTTCGAGCGCGTGTTGTTGGGTGTAACCGGCGGCAAAGAATTCCTTCAGCTCGTTGCTATCGGCAACCCAGCCGCGCTCCTGCACCACGGCGCGGACGAAGTTTGCCAGCGCGTTCAGTTTCGCATCGGGTAATACTTGACCACCGCGCAGGGCGGCGATGATCGCGGCATCGGCTTTCACCATGTTGCGCGCGATGAAGGAATGCGCCGCCACACAATAGGCGCAGCGGTTCTCGAAACTTATCGCCAGCAGTAGGGTTTGTTGTTCAACCGGGTTGAACGCGCTTTTTTCCAGCAATGCGCCCAGTTGTTTGTAGGCCTCCAGGGTGACGGGCGACGAGGCTAGATGCGCGTATAGATTAGGAATGAAGCCCATTTCCTTGTTTGCTACTTCGAGGGTGGGCAGCGAGCCGACAGGGGCGGAAGCCAGCGTGTGTAATTTGAAGGTGGTCATGACAATCTCCCAAGTGGATTCAAGCAACAGGACGTTGCAGGGTCATATTGTCAGGAATAAGCGGATGCATTTCCATGCCTGATCAATGGAAAGTGATGTCCAATCGTCCGAACGCTCATTCTGGGATCCATTAGAACGCGGGGAGAATGGCTACACGCGATGGCAATTTGTAAGTTGGAAAAGTGTTTACACTTGGCGGCTTTATTGCGTTGCTTCATGTTGTAGCGCGTTAATTGCATCGAGTATGTCGGCGAAACGACCGCCAAAATCGGTGAGGTAGTATTCAACGTGGGGTGGCGTTTCTGCGAAAACGCGCTTTTCGATAACGCCGAAGTGCGATAGCTTGTGCAAGCGTTCGTTCAGTACCTTGGCAGAAAGCCCTGCAATGGCGTGTTCCATTTTACCTGGGCGATTTACCCCTTTCCGTATTAACTCGATGATGGTCAGCGACCATTTGCAGCCGATTACGCTTTCCACCATCTGCGCAACGCTGGGATGCGCGACATCTAAAATATTTATTTCCTTATTTATCATAAAGATAGACCAAAAAGTGGGTGGCTTACCGTTTTGTATCCGCTTGTTTGGGGGGGTGAGTGCGGGTTACTTTGCATTCCCGTTCATTACCGTTTGAGGAGAATATCATGAAAACAATGATCAAAATTGGTTTGCTGGGCAGCCTGTTGACGTTGTCTGCCAGTGCGCTTGCGCAAGAGGTACCTTATCCCACAGGCTATCGAGACTGGCATCACGTCAAGAGCATGGTGATCGAAGAGGGACACCCGCTGTTTGGCGCATTCGGCGGCATTCACCATCTCTACGCAAACAAGAAAGCGATCAAAGGTTACAAACAAGGCAAGTTTGCCGACGGCTCGGTGATCGTGTTCGATCTGCTGGAGGCGAACCATGGCGGCAATGCAACAACAGAAGGCAAACGCAAAGTGGTTGGCGTGATGCACAAGAACAGCCGCACATATGCCGAAACCGGCGGCTGGGGCTTTGAGGGGTTTGCTGGTGACTCAAAGACGCAGCGCGCGGTGCGTGACAACGCCAAGAATGCCTGCTTCGGTTGCCATGAACCGCAAGCAGGCAGCGATTACGTGTTCAGCAAATTGCGCGACGGGGAATAAAAAAGGCTATGTCACAGTTAAATAGTGGTGGTCTCGCAAGCCTTATAGATGCAGTGCTTCGGCAGGTGTTATAAAAACACAACTCATTGATTATTAAGTATAATTTTAATGATGGATTTTGCTTCAACAATTAACTGTGACATAGCCATGAAAAATATGAATTTGCCAAGCAAAAAAGGTTGTTTAATGTTGGCAATTTATACAAACACTCACTGTGTCGGTGTGACATGCGCACCAATAAACTGATTTTCTCCTGCCAACAGACCAACTTATGTGTCCATCGTTGATCACGCCATTTTTTATCGTTTTTGGCGTATCTGTCCCGGTGTCATGCCGATAATGCGTTTGAATGCTTTGCGAAATGCTGCTTCGGATTCGTAGCCGCACTTCATGGCGACATCCAGCATGTTGGCATGGCCGTCGGCAAGCATATCCGTTGCTAGTTGCATGCGCCAGATCGTCACAAATTCCATCGGCGACAGCGCGACCAGCCGAGTGAAGCGCTCGGCGAAGGCGGAACGCGACTGGCAGGCGAGCGCGGCCATGCGTTTGATGCTCCAGCTTTCCGCCGGCGCATTGATGAACGCGGTCAGGGCGGGGCGCAGATGCGCATCCGACAGGGCAAGCAACAAGGGCGAAAGCTGCGGTGCCTGATGCAGGGTGTGGCGCAGGACATACAGGAACAGCACATCCGACAGGCGATCCAGAACGGCAGTCACGCCGAGGTCATTCAGTGTGGCTTCCCCGGTCATCAGCTCGATGATGCTGCGCAGATGCTTCCCCACCGGACTTTGATCCGGGCGAATCAGCATGAAGTCGGGGAAATCGGCGAGCAGCATGCGGCGAATATGCGCGGGTAATCTGAGATGTCCGCAAAGCAAGCCTGAGCCGGGTGCATTCGCATCGAGTGGTGCCGGGTGTAAATAATCGAAGGGTTGCTGCGGAATGACGGGCTGCGCACTAAAGGCGTGCGCCGCATCGTGCGGGAAAAAGGCGATGTCGCCCGCTTGCATTCGAGTTGCTACGGTGTCGCCCGTCAAATGTATCCACGCCTCGCCGTGGCAAATCAGGTGAAAAGTGACAGCATCCGAGCCGCCGGGGGTGGATAAATGCCAGGCATCGCACAACTGGCCGACGTAATACACCTCCGAGCCGAGATGCAGATGGCGCAAAAACGCTTCAAGCTGGGGTGATCTAGCCGACATGGGGTGCATATAAACTCCCGATTGCTGTGCGTATTGGGTCGTCGTGGTGGGCGAAAATCTTACAATGCCCCCTGTTGAGAGAATACTGGGGGTGACGACATCGCTGTAAGAATGCGGGCATCTGGCACGACTGTCCGGCGACACATCATTTTCCCGAATAAACCATGACTGATACAGATCAACCTCAGCCCGTTGCGGCACAGAAAACGACCTATCGCCTGATATTGGCGGGGGGAGGTCACGCGCAACTCAGCGTACTCAAGGCGCTGGCAAACAGTGCAGCCCAAGTAGATGCGGTATTGATTACGCCCAGCACCCGGCAGATTTATTCCGGCATGTTGCCGGGATGGATGGCGGGACACTACAGCTTGTCGGATTGCATGATAGACCTGCGCCCGTTGGCAGAAGCCGCCGGGGTGCGTTTGCTGTCAGGCAAGGTGGTCGGCATTGATGCCGGGCAGCGGCGCGTCGAACTCTCCGACGGCACACGTCTCGATTACGATGTGCTATCGCTGGATGTGGGCAGTGAAACCGATACTTCATGGCTGGAGGCAGCGGGTACGCATTTATTGCCTGTCAAACCGTTGGGTGAGTTTATCAAACAATGGCCGAACGTTCTTGCGGCGGCATCGCAGGATTACCGGCTGGTGGTGGTGGGCGGGGGGGCTGCCGGGGTCGAGTTGGCATTTGCCGCGCAACAGGCTTTCGTCGAACATCACTGCAAGCGCGCCTCGGTCGCGCTGCTCGCTTCAGACAGCGGTATCTTGCCGGGACATGCGGCAAGCGTGCAGGCGCGCACGCGGGCGATGCTGAAAAAACGTGGCATAGCCCTGTATCAGGGGCGAGCCGTGGGAACGGGGCAGGGGGTTACGCTTGCTGGCGGCGTGTCGCTGCGCGCGGATTGCCTGATCGCGGCCACCGGCGCCCGCCCGCCCGCCTGGTTGCGCAATAGCGGTCTCGCACTGGACGAGAAAGGTTTTATTTTGGTTGATGCGCAACATCGCAGCCCGTCTCACCCGGAGGTGTTTGCAGCGGGGGACGTGTGCGTACGCACCGATGTCGTGATGGCGCGTTCCGGCGTACACGCGGTATTCGCGGGGCCGATACTCGCCAACAATCTGCTCGCCAGCCTGACGGGGCAGCCCTTGCGGCGTTATCGTCCGCGCAAAAAATCGTTGTATTTGCTGGCGACAGGACCGAAACATGCCATTGCCTCCTGGGGGAGATTCAGTGCGCAAGGGCGATGGGTGTGGCGCTGGAAGAACTGGATTGATCGTCGCTTCATGCGCAAGTACACCCCCACCAGAGAGGTCAAAACATGACCCGTTTCGTGAGCATTTCCTTGTCGCGGCATATCGTCATCGCTTCGCTCAAGATCGCATTGGTGGTCGGTACGATGCTTAATCTGGTCAATCAGGGTGAAGCCTTGCTGTCTGGCGGTACAATCTCGCTGCTTCATTTTTTATTGAATTATCTGGTGCCGTACTGCGTATCAAGTTACAGCGCGGCGAAGAACGAGATCGAGTTAAGGGAAAGTAATGAGTGCCAATTCAAACCGCCAGGAAAACACTAAACAAGTCGGGAATCTGTTGGCTGATGCCGCATTTTTGCAAGACATCCGCCGCCAGATGCTCAGGTTCGCCACGCTGCAACTGAACGATGCCAGCCAGGCGGAAGATGCCGTGCAGGAAGCCCTGATCGGCGCGATGAAAAATGCCGCTTCCTTCGGTGGGCGCGCCGCTTTCAAGACCTGGATGTTCGCCATCCTCAAAAACAAGATCGCCGACGTGCTGCGCTACAAACAGCGCATGGTGAACATCGGCAGTTTTGCGCATGACGAAGACGATGAAGACCTGTCCGAACTGTTCGACCGCAAGGGCTTCTGGCAGGTGGATGAGCGCCCGGTCGCCTGGGGCAACCCGGTAGCCAGTATGCGCGAATCCCAATTCTGGGTGGTGTTCGAGGCGTGCCTGGACAATTTGCCGCCCAAACAGGCGCGGGTTTTTATGATGCGCGAATTTGTCGAACTGGATGCCGACGAGATTTGTGCCGAAGTGGAGCTGACGACCAGCAATCTGCATGTATTGCTGCATCGCGCTCGCCTGCGTCTGCGCGAATGTCTGGAAAATAAATGGGTTTTGCAAGGAGAAAAAAATGATGAATTGCCGTGAAGCCACCAAGCTGATGTCGGATGCGCAGGAAAAACCGCTGTTACTAAAAACCCGTTTCGGACTGGAAATACATCTGATGATGTGCAGCGGTTGCCACAATTTCAAGGAGCAGATGGACGCGCTCAGAACGATGACGCGCGCTTACGCCAAAGGCAAGAACGAGCAGGAAAAAGAGACTTGATTTTTGTTCAGCAAGCCATTCGGTAGTTAATAATGCACCCTTATTTGCCGGTAAGTGGCGGCTCATCCGTTTCGGGCGAGCTATCCCATTGCAGGGTGTGGTAGTCGAAGCCGCGCACGATACTGGGTTTGACGATTTCAAAAAAAGGCGAAATATCAAAGTCGCGCGGGGTAAACAGGCTGTGATGGCGGATGTGCAGAATTTCCCGCTCGCAGGCATCACAACCCGGTGTGCCGAGTTTGTGTTCTACGTTGGGTAGTACCGGATAATGTACTAACTGGAACGCCTGAGCGATCAGCGTAGAACATATTGCCTTGCTGGGTTCGCCGCTGCCGAGCGACAGGGCGCGCCGCCGCCAGCGCATCGGAATGAAATTCAAGAAAGAGGGGATCAGGTAGCGCGCTAGATCAAACACGTTCTTCAGGTCGTAGGTATGGCCTATTTGAGCCTTTACCGAGTCAATCACGCGCTGCAATTCTGTTTCGGTCAAGCCTACCGGACGGCAGATGCGCGTGTGAAACCCGCGATAATGGCTGAGGGGGACGGCAACCACGCCATGCTCAAGGTCGGCCTCGATCAACACTCGCGGATCGGCGCTGTGTTCGTCTTCCGACAGCGTGCCAACATACAGCGCGGCGTGAGACCAGGTCGAATTGGTCAGGTATTTGATGACCGCGCTGATGCGCAGATTGCCTTCCACCAGCAGCACATCCCCCGGCTGCAATACGCTGGCGATGTCCTGCGTCTCTTTGGTTGCCGCCGGAACGTAATAATATTGGACGGGCTGGTTGAGGTAGTGTGCAAGCAGCTTTCCGATGGGACGTAAGGCTATTTTAATCATTTAATAACAATATATTGAGATTGAAAGTTAATGCAATATATATAGTTTATATGGAATCGTGGCTGGCATGAGATTGGAAATCCGTAAGCGGGTTATGGCTTTTAACGCCCGTTTCAAATCGCTAACCCGTTCAGGGGCAAACACTACAGCATTTGCATAGAAACGCAAAATCCATTTCTTCAATCCGGTTGATACGGAGTGCGCAGCGAGTATCATCCTCGCAACGTTGAAGCAGGGATTTTTTGGCAGCTTTGGGAGGGCATCATGAATCGTAGGAGATTTATCAGGAATTTGGCTGGCTGGTCGCTGCTGTTGGCGCTGCCTGGTATTGCCCGACAGGCGTTTGCTGCCACCGTGCCGCTCATCAAGAGCAAGTCGGCATGGCGCAAATTATTGCCCGCCGAGCGTTA
This sequence comes from Gallionellales bacterium CG03_land_8_20_14_0_80_55_15, assembly GCA_002780675.1. Lineage (GTDB taxonomy): Bacteria > Pseudomonadota > Gammaproteobacteria > Burkholderiales > Gallionellaceae > Gallionella. The sequence goes on from PEUR01000222.1 coordinate 12,779, forward strand.
TGCCGTGCTCTTTGAAGAGGCCACTGAGCCGTCACACAGCAGCCCGTTGAACAAGGAAAAACGCGCGGGCAAGTTTGTCTGTGCGGCGTGTTATTTGCCGCTGTTCTCTTCGGCGCAAAAATACGAAAGCGGTACGGGCTGGCCGAGCTTCTGGCAACCCTTGCCAGATGCGGTGGCAACAAGTACCGATTTCAAGTTGATTTGGCCGCGCACCGAATATCACTGCGCGCGCTGTGGTGGGCATCAGGGACATCGCTTCGACGACGATCCTAAGCCCACGGGCTTGCGCTACTGCAACAATGGGCTGGCATTGGAATTTGTCGCTGAAGGTACGCCGTTGCCAGCGTTGCGCACATGAAGCGGCTGTTGGGATGCGCGCTGTTGCTGGTGGCGACAACAGTCAGTGCTGAAACAAAAACCGCCGTTTTCGCCGGGGGCTGCTTCTGGTGCATCGAGGCGGACTTCGAGAAGCTGCCCGGCGTGATCGCGGTGGAGTCGGGCTATACCGGCGGCACGTTACGCAACCCGACTTACCAGCAGGTGAGCGTGGGCGGCACGGGACACGCGGAAGCGGTGCGCGTGAGCTACGACGCAGAGCAAGTCAGCTACGCTAAATTGCTCGATTATTTCTGGCGGCATATTGATCCGACCGTGAAAGATCAGCAGTTTTGCGATGTCGGCTCGCAGTATCGCAGCGCGGTCTTTTATCAGAACAAGGCGGAGCAAGCCTCGGCCTTGGCCAGCAAACAGGCGTTGCAAAGCCGTTTTGCCAATATTTACACGGAAATCGTCGCAGCTAGCACGTTTTATCCCGCCGAAACCTACCATCAGGATTATTACCGGAAGAACCCTTTGCGTTACCAATACTATCGCTACCGTTGCGGGCGGGATGAACGGGTCAAAGCGGTTTGGGGTACACGTTAACTGTAAACAAAATTCGCCCACAAAATGATTAAGGAAGCACTGATTTATTCGTCATTGATGAAACTACCAGCCAATCCACTAAGCCAGCAAGCTGGCAAGTGGCTGGTTATCCGGCGAAGGCCGGAATCCAGTGCTTTGATTAAAAATGGTTTCCGCTTTTGCGAAAACGACAAAATCGAATAAATCAGCATCTCCTTAAGTCTGGATGAACGGAATTTTATGCATTTTCTCGCCGTGTGTAAGAAACCTCGGCTTTGCTTCGACTAGCCGAGCAAGCATTCAATCATCAGGAAATACCATGCACGCCACCTTCCCTTTGCTGCAAGCCACCGATTTTCCCGTCATTCGTCGTCATGCGCTGGAAATTCTGCAAGTCAATCTGGGTTACAAGTGCAACATGAGTTGCGTGCATTGCCACGTTAATGCGGGACCCAGTCGCACTGAGATGATGGATAGCGAGACGCTGGCGCTGATACCGGAGGTGCTGGCGGCGCGCGCTTTGCACACGCTGGATTTGACCGGTGGCGCGCCGGAATTGCATGAAGCGTTTCGCTGGTTGGTGCGTGCAGCGCGTGCGCAGGATTGCAAAGTGATAGACCGCTGTAACCTGACTATCCTGTTCGAGCCGGGGCAGGAAGATTTAGCCGAATTCCTGGCGGAGCAACAGGTTGAGATCGTTGCTTCACTTCCGTGCTACTCGCTGGAAAATGTGGACAAACAGCGCGGCAAAGGCACGTTCGACAAGAGCATCCTCGCGCTGCAAAAATTAAATGCGCTGGGCTATGGTCTACCCAACACAGGGTTGGTGCTCAATCTGGTGTTTAACCCGCAAGGCGCGTCATTGCCGCCCGACCAAGCCACGCTCGAAGCGGACTACAAGCGTGAATTGTTGCAGCACTTCGGCATCTACTTCAACCAACTGTTGGCGATTACCAATATGCCGATTCAACGCTTCGGCTCGATGCTGATTTCCAAAGGCCAGTTCAACGATTACCTGCGTTTGCTGCACGAGAACTTTGCCGCCGCCAATCTGGCGACGGTAATGTGCCGCAATCTGGTCAGTGTGGACTGGCAGGGTTTTCTCTATGATTGTGATTTCAATCAGCAGCTTGGACTCGCTTTACCGAGCAGTGGACGGCCACACTTGCGGGATTTGTTGCAACAAAACATAGCGGGTCAGGCGATTCGCGTGGCGGATCATTGCTATGGCTGTACCGCTGGGCAGGGCAGCAGCTGCGGCGGCGCACTCAAGGATGAATCGCAGCTACAAGGATGTGCGGCATGAAGCGCGCATTACTCATGCTGTTGGTGACAGGCCTGGTTGTCAGCTTCTTCGCCTTCGATCTGAATCATTACCTGACGCTGGAGGCACTCAAGCACAGCCAGAGCGATTTCGCCGAACTCAGGGCACAGTCGCCGAGGCTGGTTGCCGGAATTTTCTTTGTGCTGTATGTGCTCGCCACGGCGTTATCTTTGCCGGGCGCGGTCATTCTGACGCTGGCGGCGGGCGCGCTGTTCGGTCTGGCGGTGGGGATGTTGCTGGTGTCGTTCGCCTCCAGCATCGGTGCGACGCTGGCTTTTTTGGCCTCGCGTTTTGTGTTGCGCGATGCCGTGCAACGGCGTTTTGGCGACCGTCTGAAAACGATTAACGACGGGGTTGCCAGGGATGGCGCGCTGTATCTGTTCACGCTGCGTCTGGTGCCGATCTTTCCGTTCTTTCTCATCAATCTGTTGATGGGGCTGACGACCCTGCGCGCGCGCACTTTTTACTGGGTGAGCCAGGTCGGCATGTTGGCGGGTACGCTGGTGTTCGTGAATGCGGGCACACAGTTGGCACAACTCCAAAGCCTGTCCGGCATTCTGTCGCCGGGATTGTTGTTCTCGTTTGTTTTATTGGGGCTATTTCCCCTGCTCGCGAAAAAAATGACCGCCTGGCTGCAAGCTCGGCGCGTTTATGCCAGATGGCAACGTCCCGCCAGATTTGACCGCAATCTGATCGTTATCGGCGGCGGGGCGGCGGGGCTGGTGTCGGCTTATATCGCGGCGGTAGTGAAAGCTAAAGTGACGCTGATCGAGGCACACAAGATGGGCGGCGATTGCCTGAACTATGGCTGTGTGCCAAGCAAGGCGCTCATCAAGAGTGCAAAACTCGCGCACCAGATGCGTCACGCCGAACATTACGGCTTGAATGCGACGATACCCGATTTCAGCTTCCGCGAGGTGATGGCGCGCGTGCATCGCGTGATCG
>PEUR01000222.1:15957-16264 GCA_002780675.1 Gallionellales bacterium CG03_land_8_20_14_0_80_55_15
TGCGCCGCATGACAGCGTGGAACGCTATACCGGGCTGGGCGTGGAAGTATTGCAAGGCTATGCGCGTATCACCGATCCGTGGACGGTGGAAATCAAGCTGAATGATGGCAAGACGCAGATACTTACCACGCGCAGCATCGTCATCGCCACCGGCGCGCGACCCTTCGTGCCGCCGCTGCCGGGAATTGAAGAAGTCGGTTATGTGACCAGCGACACCTTGTGGGAGGAATTCGCAAAGCTGGATGTGGCACCTGCGCGTCTGGTGGTGCTGGGTGGTGGGCCTATCGGTTGCGAGCTGGCACAGAGT
>PEUR01000182.1 GCA_002780675.1 Gallionellales bacterium CG03_land_8_20_14_0_80_55_15
CTTGCAAGTGGGGGATTTTATTCTGGTGAACAAGTTCACCTACGGTATTCGTCTGCCTATCATTAACCGGAAAATCGTACCGCTTAATGACCCGCAGCGCGGCGATGTGATGGTGTTCCATTACCCTGAAAACCCCTCGGTGGATTACATCAAACGCGTAGTGGGCGTGCCGGGTGATGTGGTCGAGTACAGCCATAAACGTCTGACTATCAATGGGGTAGAACAGGTGCAACAAGCCGAAGGCGATTACAACTATGTCGAGAGTGGTTTGAACTTCGTGCATACCGAGCAATACCTCGAAACCCTGGGCGAACGTAAACACAGTTTACTGGTAAATCCTGACATGCCTGACGTGCATTTAGGCTCGGTGGCTGAGTTCAAGGGTAAAGAAAATTGTGTTTATAATCAAGATGTTATTCGTTGCACCGTACCCGCCGATCAATATTTTATGATGGGTGACAATCGCGATAACAGCCGCGATAGCCGTTACTGGGGGTTTGTGCCGGACAATCAGATAGTCGGCAAGGCGTTTTTCGTGTGGATGAATTTTTCCGAGTTGAAACGTATTGGTCTGTCTATTTAACTGAACAGGAGAAAATAATATGAACGTAACGATGCCCATCCGTCAGCGTGGTTTAAGTTTTTCAGGATTTATTTTTGGCGCATTTGTGTTGGTTTTGTTGAGCATCACCGGCCTTAAAATGATTCCGGTGTATATGCAAAATGCGACCATCAATAAACTGTTCCTCGCTATTGCACAAGACCCGGACATGCAAAAGGCTTCGCCGCGCGAGATTCGTAACTCCTTTGACAAACGCGCCTCGATAGATGATGTCACCGTTATTACGTCGCAGGATATTGATGTCGAAAGTGATGCGGGTACGCCTGTGTTGAGTGCCAACTACTCGGTAAAAGTGCCGCTGGTCGCCAATATCAGTCTATATCTCGAATTTAATCCTCGCAGTGCGGGCAAGTAAGGGGCAGCCCGAGTTGTGCCGACAGCTGGGGTATGTGTTTACACAGCCTCAACTGTTGCAACGCGCGCTCACGCATCGCAGCTATTCGTCGGAGCATTACGAACGCCTTGAGTTTCTGGGTGACAGCATCCTGGGGTGTGCGATAGCCAAATACTTATTCAACGAATTTCCCGAGTTGAGCGAGGGCGATCTGTCGCGCCTGCGTTCCAACCTGGTCAAGGAAGCGACGCTGGTTATTTTCGCGCAACAACTCAACTTGGGTAGTCTGTTGAAATTGGGTGAGGGCGAACTCAAAAGCGGCGGTTTTCGGCGTCCTTCCATCCTCGCAGATGCTGTCGAATCGCTGATTGGCGCCGTCTTTCTGGATGGCGGTTATCCGGCTGCCGAACAGGTGGTGCTGAACTTGTTTATCCCCTACCTCGAAAAAGTAGACAGGCGCACCCTGGGCAAGGATGCCAAGACCCTGTTGCAGGAATATCTGCAAGCCCAGCATCTCGCCTTGCCAAACTATACGATGTTGGAAACGCAGGGTGAGGCGCACGCTCAGCTATTTCAGGTGGAATGCGCTATTCCGTCACTTAAAATCACCACCTACGGCAAAGGTACTAGCCGTCGTAATGCCGAACAACAAGCCGCTCTGGCAGCCTATGAATTGATTGGAAATAAAAAATGATTGAAACATCGCATGAAAACACCCCTGAAAATGGTCAGAATCAACCTTTTCGCTGCGGTTATGTCGCTATCGTCGGTCGTCCCAACGTGGGTAAATCCACTTTGCTCAACCGTCTGATCGGGCAAAAAATCAGCATCACTTCACGCAAGGCGCAAACCACGCGACACCGCATTCACGGTATTTTTACCGATGCACAGTCGCAGTTCGTGTTTGTGGACACGCCGGGATTTCAGACCAAACACCTAAACGCCTTGAATCGCGGCATGAATCGTGTCGTTACCACCAGCCTCGGCGATGTGCAGGTGGTGCTGTATGTGCTGGAAGCCATGCGCTACGACGAGCGCGACCAGGAAGTGCTCAAGCTGTTACCGGCAGACCAGCCGGTCATTCTCGTGCTAAACAAGATTGATGAAATCGCCGATAAAGGCCAATTGTTTGATTTTGCTGAACAAATTGCCAAGGATTTCAAATTCGCCGCGATCGTCCCGGTAAGCGCCAAACTAGGCAAAAAAGTGGATGAATTGCGCGAAGCGATTCGCAGCTTCCTGCCGGAAGGTGATTTGATTTATGCAGAAGACGATATTACCGATCGCAACGAACGCTTTTTGGCTTCAGAACTGCTGCGCGAAAAAGTCTTCCGCTACACCGGCGACGAGCTGCCTTATTCGGTCAGCGTGGTGATCGAGGCATTTGAAATGGACAAAAAGCTGCGCCGTATCAGTGCCGCTATTCTGGTGGACAAGGAAGCACACAAGGCCATGTTGATCGGTAAAAAGGGCGAAAAACTCAAGGAAATCGCCACCCAGGCACGGCTTGATATGGAAAAGCTGTTTGACGGAAAAGTATTTCTGGAAGTCTTCGTCAAGGTGCGCAGCGGCTGGGCGGACAGCGCGCAAATGCTCCAGACACTGGGCTACGAATAACCCGTAGGGCAACACGCCTCTCGTTTTATGAATTGGTAAATTTCATATTATTCAATAAGTTGAAATGACAGTCGCCCATCGGCAAAACCGGATGCAGGATGAATTGGCGTTTGTTCTGCATAGCCATCCCTACCGCGAAACCAGTTTGTTGCTGGATGTTTTCAGTCGTCAACATGGCAGACTGGCGGTCGTGGCGCGTGGCGCGCGTCGCCCCCACTCGGCGTTGCGCGGGGTGCTGATGAGTTTTCAGCCAGTGAGCCTGTCGTGGTTTGGCAAGGGCGAGGTGCGTACCTTGCACAGTGCCGAATGGCAGGGCGGACAGCCCTATTTGCAGGGTACGGCGCTGATGTGTGGATTTTATCTCAACGAATTGCTGATTAATTTGCTGGCACGCGACGATGCGCACATACCGTTGTTCGATTATTACCGCGCCGCTTTATACCGTCTCGCACATGAAACCGATCATGCCGCTAGCTTGCGTTGCTTTGAAAAACACCTGTTGCAGGAACTGGGCTATGCCCTGGAGTTAGCGAAGGAAGCGGGGGGCGGACAGCCCGTGCAAGCCGAGCTCGATTATCGTTATGTCGTGGAGCATGGGGCGGTACGGGAGAGCGGTATATCCGGTGAACAGGCCGGATTCCCGGTGTCAGGCAAGACCCTGCTGGCGATGGCGGCAGATGATTACAGCGACCCGCTCACAGCACAACAAAGCAAACAATTGATGCGCACGTTGTTGAACCACCAGCTAGACGGCAAAGTGTTGCACACGCGTGAACTCATCAAGGATTTACAGAAGCTATGAAATATTGAATTGCCGTCGTGCTGCCCTATCTCCAGCATTTTCTTGGCAGTGAATTTTCATCCCCTTGCAGGGGAGAGTCAGGGTGAAAGTAGAACTTGCGGCATTTTTAAGAATGTTTTTCTGCAAACTGCAAACGTTTGGGCGTAATCGAATATCTTGATGTGGCGGGAATTCAGAAAGCTGGTCATGCCCTTCGCATAACACGCACCTGGCAATGTACCCGTGATAATGATACGGTCGTAGCAAGACAGCACACCGAGCAGCTCAGATTGATAACGTTCAGTCGCAGTTTCATGACCAACGTATCCTCGAAAGATGGACTACGCGGATTTTAACTTTTTTGGTTCCGGCTTGTCCGGCTTAGGGAAATGCTGATTTATCCGATTTTGTCGTTTTCGCAAAAGCGAAAACCTTTCCTAATCAAAAAGCTGGATTCCGGCCTACGCCGGAATGGCCAATAAATCAGTATTTCCTTAGCGTGAGATTCGCGTAGCGACGAACTGTACCCCTCTCCCTTTGGGGTAACCAGCCACTTGCCAGCTTGTGCTGGCTTATAAGGAGTGACTTTGCAATCGTTTTTTGATTGCTTAGTCAATACTTAGTTGTTTCATCAGTGGATTGGCTAGTTGTTCCATCAGAGGGGGGATGGGGGTGAGGGAACGGGCATGGCGGGTTTGCGAGTTGTTGCCCACAGGGCAACCTCCCTGCGAGAACCATTTCATCATCAGGGGGTACTTTTCCATGCCCGTTAGCGAAACGCTGGGCGTTTTACATTACAATCTTGCCCATGACTCAATTCCACGCCCTGGTTCCCGCCGCCGGTTTCGGCGCACGCATGGGACACGACACCCCCAAGCAATATCTGCCGCTGGCAGGTC
>PEUR01000135.1 GCA_002780675.1 Gallionellales bacterium CG03_land_8_20_14_0_80_55_15
AACTGCCGGTTGCGCTGATTGTCGTGGTGTTGCTGCAAATGTCGCTGGGCATGATGGCATCTGCCGGACAAGGGCTGCTCTATATCCTGTATCTACTGTTTGCGGCCTTGTTGATGATGCTCGGTGCCAGGTTGCGGGATTGCTTCGGGCTGGAAAAGCTGGCATTGACGCTGGCGATTTTTTTGTTGATCGGTGCGGAATCCGGCGCGTTAATCGGCGTGTTGCAGCATTACCGATGGCATACCTGGCTGGATTCGGTGGTAGTAGTCAAGGTCTCGTTTGATGTATATGGTAACCTGGCTCAACGTAATCATTTTGCCGACTATACAGCTATTGGATTGATTTCATTGGGTTTGTTGTTTTATCAGCGCAAGTTGCCGATAGCTGTGGTGGTGTTGCTGGCCTTGCCGCTGTTATTCGTGATGACCTTGAGTGGTTCGCGCAGCAGTTGGCTGTATCTGGTGATGATTAGTCTGACCGCCATTTGGACGGGATGGCGCAAGCCTGAGTTTAGATCGTTGTGGTATTACTGCCTGATGGTGTTGGCAGGATTTGCAGCGATGAATTTTTTGGTGCGGTTACCCCTGTTTAAAGCACCAGGTGGTGCTATCAGCTCGCTGCAGCGCTTTTCGGTCGAGTATTCCGGCGCAGATGCAACTGGGGGTATCCGTCTGTATATGTGGCATGAAGCATGGCTGATGTTCGCTGGCGCGCCGTGGCTGGGGATAGGTTTCGGCCAATTTTCCTGGCAGCATTTTCAGTTGGGGCCGCTGTTGCAGCGCACCAATCTCAGTGGCTTGTACAACAACTCGCATAATCTGATTTTTCAACTGGCAGCAGAGGCGGGTATCGCCGGATTGATGGCATTGTTTACTTCGCTGGGTGTCTGGTTATACGGCCTGCGGCGTACCACCCCGAGTGCCGCGCACTGGTGGGGTTATGCTGCGCTGGGAGTGCTGGCTATTCACAGCCTGCTCGAATATCCCTTGTGGTATGTCTATTTTCTGGCAATCGCGGCAGTCTTGCTGGGCGCGCTGGATGAGACTCGCTACCGCATGGTGCAAGGGAAGGGAAGCCACGTTGGCGGGCGCGTCGGGATGGGAGTGATTTTGTTATTCGCCTTGCTTGTATTGATACAGTTGCGTAGTGCTTATCAACTGTTGGAGGGGGCGCTGACGGGGCGAGGCGTTTCAGGCAAAGCAGGCACCACATCGCCCCTGGCTCAAGGACAGTTGGCTGATGTCCAGCGCATGCCTTTGTTGTCGTCTTACGCCGAGTTGTCGCAGAGTGCATTGATTGAGGTGAATGCGCAGGGGCTTAAAGACAAGTTGGCGTTGAATTCTAGAGTGTTGCGCTTTACGCCCATCGTGTCGGTTGCCTATCGGCAGGCACTGTTGCTGGCGCAAAGTGGCCAGCAGCAACAGGCGCAGTTGGCCTGGGAGCAGGCTATCTGGTCCTATCCGACAGGCATCAACGAACGCAAACAACTGGAACATTTGGCGGAGAAAGATCCCGCACACTTTGCTGCTCTGCTAGAATTCGCCCTCCAGAAAGAACAGGAGTACGCCCGTGCAGTTCATAACCAGTAATTTTTTGCCGATTTCCCTCGCTTTTGCCAGCGGGTTAATGTTTATTTGGTCGGTGTTTGGCAATCGTATTCGCGGCATCAAGGAAGTGGATATTCATGCTGCCTTGCAACTCATCAATCACAAAAACGCCTTGGTGCTGGATGTGCGTGAACCCAATGAATTCAAGGCGGGGCATCTGTTGAATGCGCAACTGATCCCGCTGGGCAAACTCAAAGAGCGCATCGGTGAACTGGCAAAATACAAAGATCAACCCGTGCTGGTCGTTTGCCGCACCGATAATCGTTCCGGCATGGCATGCGCTACCTTGAACAAGCAGGGTTTTACTCAGGCGTATAACATGACCGGCGGCATGTTGGCCTGGCAAAAAGCCAATCTGCCAACCCAGAAATAACGGCAAGAAATAATGGCTAAGGTATTGATGTACTGCACGGCGGTGTGCCCTTACTGCATTCGTGCCGAGCAATTGTTGCAACGCAAGGGTATTACCGAAATCGAGAAAATTCGGGTGGATTTGCAACCCGAATTGCGCGTCGCCATGGTGGAAAAAACCGGACGGCGCACCGTGCCACAAATTTTTATTGACGGGCAACACATCGGCGGCTACGACGATCTGGCAGCATTGGATCAGGCCGGCGAATTAAACACCTTATTGGCTAACTAATCTCAAAGGATAAAAAATGACTGATGCAGCAACTACTCAACCCGTGTTCAACATGGACAAAATCTATGTGAAGGATATTTCTCTGGAAATTCCTCACGCCCCGCAGATTTTTTTGGAACGTGAAAATCCGCAAATCGAAGTGCAGTTGCAAACCTCGGCAAGCACGCTCGATAACGGAGTAAATGAAGTGACTATATTGGCAACTGTGACCGCCAAGATCGGTGAAAAAGTCATGTTTCTGATCGAAGCCAAACAGGCCGGAATTTTTACTTTGCGCAACCTGCCCGAAGCTGAAATGGAACCCGTGCTGGCGGTAATGTGCCCCAATATTCTGTTCCCCTACTTGCGCGAAGTGGTGTCTGACGTTTCGGTGCGCGCCGGTTTCGCGCCCGTGATGCTCAACCCGATCAACTTTGAGGTGCTGTATCAACAACAGAAACAACAGCAGGCCGAAGCTGCTGCCGCCACCACACACTAACGGGTAAACATTTACCCTGATATGAAACCTGTCACCTTTATTCCGAACGGGCGTATTCGTTCCTGCGCAATCGCACACTAATGAAACGTCTGATTCCATCGCGCCTCGTTGCGTTGTGCGCACTGTTGTTGAATGTGGGTGCAGCCTTTGCGGTGGATTTTGTTTCGGTCGCCGAAAGCACTGCGATTCTTTACGATGCGCCTTCGCTGAAGGCGAAAAAACTCTTCGTGGTCAACCGCTACATGCCGTTTGAACAGGTTGTCACGCTGGATAACTGGGTCAAAGTGCGCGATCGTTCGGGCGGTTTGTATTGGCTGGAAAAGCGTGCCTTGAGCAACAAACGCTATGTCTTTGCGCTCGAACCGCTGGTAGATGTGCGGTCTGAAGCGGATTTCGGTGCGGCTCGTGTGTTTCAGGTGCGCCAGCAAGTCGTGCTGGAATACCTCGAAAATACCGGTACGGGCTGGGTGAAAGTACGTCACAGCGATGGAGATGCCGGTTATGTGCGTGGCACAGAGGTGTGGGGCGAATGAATATTACCGTTATTGGCGCAGGGGCATGGGGTACGGCACTTGCCATCAGTTTTTCAGCACAGCATTGCGTCACCTTGTGGGCGCGTGATGCCGCACAGGTCGCCTTGATGCGTGATACGCGCTGCAACCGGCGTTATCTCCCGAATGCGCCGCTCCCCGAAAAGTTAACCCTGAGCGCAGATTTCTCCGCCGCCTTGGCGGGCGCGGAACTGATCGTGGTGGCCGTACCTACGGCGGCTTTCCGTAATACCCTGAAAATGATTGTCCAATCAGGACGTTGCGCGTCCACTTGCGGCGTAGTGTGGCTCTGCAAGGGCTTCGAGCCGGAAACCGCGTTGTTGCCGCATCAGGTAGCCGGGCAGGAATTGCCGTCGGGCTGGTTGCGCGGCGTGTTGTCCGGCCCCAGTTTTGCACAGGAAGTCGCGTTGGGATTACCGACCGCTTTGGTGCTGGCAGCTAATGACGAGGCCTTTGCTCAGCGTACCGCGCAAGCGCTACATCACGCGCGCTTGCGCGTTTATGCCAGCAACGACATGGTGGGCGTGGAAGTTGGCGGCGCGATCAAAAACGTTATGGCGATCGCCTCCGGGGTCTGCGACGGCATGAAACTGGGCAATAACGCGCGCGCTGCGCTCATCACCCGTGGGCTGGCCGAAATGACCCGGCTGGGGCTGCAACTGGGCGGTCGTCAGGAAACGCTGAGCGGCTTGTCGGGTGCGGGCGATTTGATCCTGACCTGCACCGGTGATATGTCACGCAACCGTCGGGTCGGGCTATTGCTGGCGCAGAATCAGGGGCTGGAGGAGATTTTGCACCAGTTAGGCCACGTCGCCGAAGGCGTGTATG
>PEUR01000195.1 GCA_002780675.1 Gallionellales bacterium CG03_land_8_20_14_0_80_55_15
CACGCCCTTCCATTCTTCGGCATCAAGAGGCGGTTCCTGCTTGTCCACGATGACCGGCCACAGCTTGGACAATTCGGCATTCAACGCGACAAAATGCTGCTGATCTTCGGGCAAATCATCCTCGGCAAAAATCGCCTCAGCCGGGCATTCCGCCACGCACAAGGTGCAATCTATGCACTCGTCGGGATCAATCACCAGAAAGTTAGGACCGGCACGGAAGCAGTCCACCGGACACACATCCACACAGTCAGTGAACTTACACTTGATACAATTTTCCGAAACAACGTACGTCATCACAACACTCCAGTGGGCAAAAGTGACGGCATTTTAACAGTGTTTGGCATACCCTTGGCGGAAGTCGCAGGTTTCTCGGCGCGAAGGGTTTGGCAGGCAAGCCACAAAGTGGCTGCTCGCAAAAGCCGGAATCCGGCGCATTGATTACAGCCCCCGTCTCGCGGTACGGGGCGGGCTGCGCCGATACGATCAATTGCCTGCAACCTGTGCGACCCGATTTGTAATCTGCGCGCAAGTGAATAGCGTGGCTGCCACGCCGTAAAATATAAGCATCCAGAGACTTTCCGCCATATATGTCGCGCCGCGCCCCCTTCACAGCGCACCGTTTTTTAGATAGGATGCGCGTCACGGTCATCTTAACAAGGACTCTCACAGCCTTGCAGCTTGCCACACCCCTAATTCAAAACGAGATTATTCAACCATGAGCGAACATATACATTACGTCACCGATGCCACTTTTGATGCGGAAGTTACTCAGGCTGCCTTGCCGGTACTGGTAGATTACTGGGCTGAATGGTGCGGCCCCTGCCGCATGATTGCACCTATCCTCGACGAAGTATCGAAAGAGTATGCCGGTCGCCTGGTAGTAGCCAAGGTGAATGTGGACGAAAACCAGCAAACCCCGCAAAAATTTGGCGTACGCGGCATTCCTACGCTGATGCTGTTCAAGAATGGCAACATCGAGGCGACTAAAGTGGGTGCCTTGTCCAAGTCTCAATTGACCGCTTTTATTGACAGCCACATCTAAAACGTTTACTGTCGCACCCGCATCGCCTTCCTGATTCGCCCGTCTAGCCTTGAAAGACCGCCTCTCAGCGACTACCCCCTGGCCATGCGGGTGGATTTTCCACCTTCGCTTCACCCCTTCCCCTATCTTTTCTCAATCATGCTTCACGCATAGACATGCATTTATCTGACATAAAAACCAAGAGCATCACCGAACTCGTCGAAATGGCTGCGACCGAAAAAATCGAGAACGCCAACCGCATGCGCAAACAGGATTTAATGTTCGCGCTACTAAAAAGCCATGCCAAAAAAGGCGAAAGCATTTTCGGAGATGGTACGCTTGAAATTTTGCCGGACGGCTTCGGTTTCCTGCGCTCACCCGACACCTCTTACCTGGCAGGTCCCGACGATATTTATGTCAGCCCCAGTCAGATACGCCGCTTCAATCTGCATACCGGCGATTCCATCGAGGGTGAAATTCGCACGCCCAAGGATGGAGAGCGTTATGTCGCATTGGTCAAGGTAGACAATGTTAACGGCGAACCGCCCGAGAACACCAAGAACAAGATTCTGTTTGAAAACCTGACCCCGCTGTTCCCCACCCGCCCACTGATACTGGAACGCGACATTCGCTCCGAAGAGAACATCACTGGCCGCATCATTGATATCGTTGCGCCTATCGGCAAAGGCCAACGCGGGCTGCTGGTTGCCTCGCCAAAATCAGGCAAGACGGTGATGTTGCAACATATCGCGCATTCCATCTCCGCCAACAACCCCGATGCCGTACTGATCGTGCTGCTGATAGACGAACGCCCTGAAGAAGTGACCGAAATGATGCGCACGGTGCGCGGCGAAGTGGTGGCTTCGACGTTCGACGAACCCGCCAGCCGCCATGTTCAGGTCGCCGAAATGGTGCTGGAAAAAGCCAAGCGCCTGGTGGAACACAAGAAGGATGTCGTGATTCTGCTCGATTCGATTACCCGTCTGGCACGCGCCTATAACACCGTCATTCCTTCCTCCGGCAAGGTATTGACCGGCGGCGTGGATGCCAATGCCCTGCATCGTCCCAAGCGTTTCTTCGGCGCGGCGCGCAACATCGAAGAAGGCGGCAGCTTGACTATCATCGCCACCGCGCTGGTGGATACCGGATCACGCATGGACGATGTGATCTACGAGGAATTCAAGGGTACGGGCAATATGGAAATCCATCTGGATCGCCGCATGGCCGAAAAGCGCATTTATCCTGCCATCAACGTCAACCGTTCGGGTACGCGCAAGGAAGAGCTGTTGATTAAGCCTGACATCCTGCAAAGAATCTGGCTGCTGCGCAAACTGCTTTACCCGATGGACGAACTGGAAGCGATGGAATTCCTGCTGGATAAAATCAAGGCGACCAAAAACAACGCCGAGTTCTTCGACTCCATGCGTCGCTAGTCCGGCAGGCTTGCCAGAACATCAATACACAATTTATTAACAAAAGGTTTTTGACGTAGCCGGATTTTTCTGTATAATCCGCGCTTTCGCAAAACCGCAATCAAATCGAGGTTGTTATGTACGCAGTCATTAAAACCGGTGGTAAACAGTATCGCGTTGTTACCGGTGAAACACTTAAAGTTGAAATCATTCCCGGCGACGTTGGCTCTGCCATCGTTCTTGATAAAGTATTGATGGTCTCAGACGGCGAAAAGCTGTCCGTTGGCCGCCCCATGTTGTTGGGCGCAACAGTCAATGCAACCATACTTTCTCATGGTCGTGGCATCAAAGTGACCATCTTCAAGATGCGTCGTCGTAAGCACTACCAGAAGAATATGGGGCATCGTCAAAACTATACAGAAATCCGCATTGACGGTATTTCCGCGTAATTCGTAAGGAGCAGATAACATGGCATCAAAAAAAGGCGGCGGCAGTACCAGTAACGGACGTGACTCGCACTCAAAACGACTAGGCGTAAAAAGATACGGCGGCGAATTGATCAGTGCAGGTAGCATCATCATTCGTCAACGTGGCACCGAATTCCATCGCGGCGAAAACGTCGGCATGGGCAAGGATCACACGCTATTTGCCAAAGTGACTGGCCGAGTGGTATTTAGCATCAAAGGCGCGCTGCGCCGTAGAACAGTATCCATCGTTGCAGCGTAAGCTGTTCAGCCTGGAACAAATCAGCCCTATCGCGAGGTAGGGCTTTTTTATTTGTAACGAATTAACGGTTCCGGTCAGCCCGGTTAAAGCAGATGAAGTTTATTGACGAATCGAAAATTGAAGTGTTCGCCGGCAATGGTGGTAATGGCATCGCCAGCTTTCGCCGTGAAAAATATATAGACAAGGGCGGCCCTGACGGCGGCGATGGCGGACGCGGCGGCAGCGTGTATGCACTGGCAGACCGCAACATCAATACGCTGGTGGACTTTCGTTTTGTGCGCAGCTACAAAGCCCGCAACGGGGAATCCGGGCGCGGCTCGGATTGCTACGGCAAGGGCGCAGACGATGTCATCCTCCATATGCCGGTCGGCACGGTCATCACCGACATCAATAGCGGCGAAGTGATTGCCGATCTCACCCACGACGGTGAGCAAACCTTGCTGGCTGAAGGCGGCAAAGGCGGACTTGGAAATATCCATTTTAAATCAAGCACTAACCGCGCACCACGACAATGTACGCCCGGCACGGAAGGCGAAACTCGCGAATTGCAACTGGAACTGAAAGTACTTGCTGACGTAGGCTTACTCGGGATGCCAAACGCCGGAAAATCCACTTTTATCCGTTCCGTGTCGGCGGCTCGCCCCAAAGTAGCGGATTATCCGTTCACCACGCTGCACCCGAATCTGGGCGTGGTACGCGTCTCGCACGAGAAGAGTTTCGTCATCGCCGACATACCTGGACTCATCGAAGGCGCTGCCGAAGGTGCGGGGTTGGGTCACCAATTCCTGCGTCACCTGGCACGCACCCGTTTACTGCTGCATCTGGTGGACATCGCGCCACTCTATGAAGGCATCAGTCCGGTCGCCGAAGCGCGAGCCATTCTTAACGAGTTAAAGAAATACGATCAAGCACTGTATGAAAAACCCCGCTGGCTGCTGCTAAACAAGGCAGACTTGCTGGAAGATCGTGAATCTACCGTTGCCGAATTCCTCAAGGAATTTTCCGACTATGACCGCTATTTCGTGATTTCCGCAATTAGCGGCGAAGGCTGCAAGGAGCTGACTTATGCGATCATGGAACACATCGTGGAAATGAACGCACAGGAACAGCAGGCGGCCATCGAAAGCGCACAGGAAACGGACGCAAGCACGCTTTAGAAACAGGATTGAGGATAGCGCGATGTCGGAAGCAACGATGCAAACCGTATTGACCCCAGGCATATTGACCCGGTGCAAACGCATCGTTGTCAAAGTGGGTAGCAGTCTGGTCACCAATCAGGGCGCGGGACTGGATCTGGCAGCGCTGGACAATTGGGCGCGCCAGATTGCCGCGCTCAACGCCAGCGGCCATGAAGTGCTGCTGGTCTCCTCCGGCGCGATCGCCGAAGGCATGAAACGCCTGGGCTGGCGCACTCGCCCCAGCGCCATCCATGAACTGCAAGCTGCCGCCGCTGTGGGTCAAATGGGGCTGGTGCAAGCCTATGAGTCCTGCTTCCGCAAACATGGCCTACATGCCGCACAGATTTTGCTGACGCATAGCGATCTGGCGGAACGCGATCGCTACCTGAATGCACGCGCGACCCTGACCACCCTGCTCACCCTGCGCGTCATCCCCATCATCAACGAGAACGACACTG
>PEUR01000079.1:0-981 GCA_002780675.1 Gallionellales bacterium CG03_land_8_20_14_0_80_55_15
TTTGCGGCTTTGCCTGCTTAAACCTTTTCGCTACGATTCTTCAAGTCCGACAGACTCCTAGCTCATAATGCTAACCATGGTTACATAGTCCGCTCTTTGTCCATCTTGTCCTGCAATCCCCGCCACAGCCGGATTTGACTGGATTTACCCCCCGCTTCAGTCGCACCGGCCACCCACAAATCCTCATCATTGAAACTGTACACGGGCACAAGGTCAGTGCGCTCCGATGCCAACTCCATATTTCTGTGCAAATTATCCAAAATGTAAGGATCCGCATCTACCGTTGGATAATATGCCAACACCATATGCGCCTGATTCCAGCGCAGTGCACGAACATAAGTAATGCGCAGATTTTGCACTGGGACACCCAAAGCCTTCAAACTAAAATACTTGCCAATCGCGTAATCCTCGCAATCGGCTCCCTCAGAGGCAAGCGTCTCGACAGGTGTCGCCCAGTAATCCATGAGATGCCAATGCCTGATGTCCTGATAGTAGCGAACATCATTCCAATACCCGTTGAAATCATCCAGATAGACCAGAATTTGAGCAGCGGAAGGAACGACACCACGCTGCCTGTCAATACGCTTGGCCAGCTCGTCGCGCCAGTCTATCAGGCGCTCAGGCGCATCACTCCCCCAGCGCGCAGCGATCTGCCGCAGCAACCCGGAAGAAAATTGCACGTATCCCGACGCGACCGCTGCCGAACAGCACAACAGCAGGAGAAAAATCCGCAATACAGTTCGTCGCATGTCAGTAAAACAAGCCATCGCAACACCGTAACAAGCCAAGGTTAGACAATAATACGAAACCAACAAAAAACAAAAGGGGAGCGAATGCTCCCCCTTGTTTACAATACTTTTTTTATCAGTTTGGGCTGACCGCGCCGTTTGGACCACCACTTAGTGCCGGGAATCCACCGCCTGCAGCACCACCCGCTCCAGTTGCGCCACCCGCCCCAGTTGCACCACCCGCACCGAGCAG
>PEUR01000079.1:1086-4048 GCA_002780675.1 Gallionellales bacterium CG03_land_8_20_14_0_80_55_15
GAGAACACTAAGAGAAAGATTTTTGCTCATGGCGTTCCTGATTACCTGTTCCGGAACACCAAGGTTAAACAATCTGGTAATAATGTCAGCTTCAGCAATATCGGCATTTGCCGCTGCTTGTACGGCCGCATCAGATAAGGCCTGATTATTCACGTCAAGGGCAACTGCGGCGAGGGCATTATCAAGCGAAGCTAACTGGGCGGGGGTCGCAACCGCGAAGGAAAGCTGGGAAACACACAGCAACAACGCCCCAAGCAATACTTTATAACTTTTCATGACAACTCCTTTATTGAGGTTAAATTCTTGGCGAATGATACGGGAAAAAAAACTTCAATGCAAAACAATTGATAAATTAAATTCATCTTTCAAATTTTGAGCTTTAATTTTTTTGCTCTTAGCGCAGCACCATCAACAATCAGGCGGATTTCAGGAGAAAACTCCAGGTAGCGCAAATCACCCACTCTTAATATTTGCTGCAAGATTGAGGCATCCCAAGGAGCAAGTATATCGGCACGCTGCATGGCCTGGCTCATGACAGATAGTTCATGCGCTGCGAGACCATCATCCCTGTCAATATCCCGATCAATCTTCGCATTCGTTTCCAGCAACCAACTCCCGGCGGTCATTCTGGCGGCCCAGAGATAAGCAGAATTAGGTCGCAAATCAACGGCATACTGAAACTCTTGAACCGCCTCGCGTAAAAAAATCAATTGTAAACGCGGACTAAAATCAACCAATTTCGAGCGCATCAATGCAATTTGCCCCAAAAATTCAGACACATCCGGATTACTTGAGTCCCAGTCACGCGCCATGATCAGACGCTCACGCGCCCTGACCAACTCGGCGGGGTCAAGACGTATCTCACGTTTTTGAACCGCCTCCACATAAGCACAGGGAGCAAGTCTTAAAAAGTCGGCTACCCCGACTTTAGTCAAGTAAATCATTGCCGGCAAAAGCAGCAAGGCTAGGAGAATTTTTTTAAGCAATCCTGACACCCAAGTAGCAATCCACAATTACCCGTGCGCGGCATTTATGCCCAAAATTTTTGCCGGTATAGCTTGGGTAAGCTCATCCGCCATGTCATCCCAACCCTGTCCCTGTAACCACTTTTTAGCTTCGGCCAACAACGGAGCGCGGTGCAGTAAATTATGTGCATCCGTGGCAATCACCGACACCCAGCGCCGCTCAAACATTAACTTGGCACAATCCTGGGCAGCCTGCCCAAAAGCACCGACGACAGAACCAGCGGTGACTTGCAACAAACATCCCATTTCACAAAAAGGGGCGATTCGTTCAATGTTATGCAGGACAACCTTGTTGCGCTCAGGGTGAGCTATCAGCGGGCGTATCTGCTGATCCAGTAGCCAGCGAACCAGCCTTTCCGTTCCAAGCGGTATTTGATTGTAAGGGAATTCCAACAGAACAATTCGATACCCGTCAAGTGTACCCAGAAAAGGCAATTCGTCCTGCTCCAACATGTCTATAATTTCGGCAGTCAGACGCACCTCACCTGCCGGATAGATTTGCAAAGGAATCTTTGCATCAGCAAGCGCGACCCGAAACTGATGGGTTGCCGAAACGACCGTAGAGCGTAAATTTTCATAGCGGCCAGCATGAATATGGGGGGTCATCGCCGCATCTGTAATGCCATTCGCAACGGACGCGCGCGCTAAATCAAGTGACTCTGCCATTGATTGAGAACCATCATCAATAGCGGGCAAATAATGGCAGTGTAAATCTATCATCCCTTTACAGTGACCCGATTCAGGCATCAGGCTTTACTTGCCGACTTATCCTCATCCGCACCGTAATAACTATGGTAGTTATATTTCCCATAGCCACCGTAATATTCTTCATTTCTAAAATTAGCCTTATTCAGCACAACGCCAAACATCACCGCACCCCCACGCTGCAAGGTGAAAATAGCCCTTCGCGCCAACTGGAACGGCGTGGCATCTGCCTTCAGTACAAATATCACACCGGTAGCCATACTTGCCAAAACGACCGCATCACTTACCAATTGAACTGGCGGCGAATCAATAATGATGGTGTCATATTTTTCGCCCAACTCGACCAACAATGCCTTGAATTTTTCTGACAGCAGCAATTCCAGCGGATTGGGCGGAATGCTACCTGCCGTCAGCACATCAAGCGTAGAGCCTTCAATCTTGTAAACGCAATTTTCAAGCTTTTCCATACCCAACACCAGCATGGACAAACCCGGGTGGGTATTATTCAACCCCAACACTTTAGCAATGGAAGGTCGCCGCATATCGGCATCAATCAGCAACACACGCTTGGTCTGTGCATGAGCCAAAGCCAAATCAATCGCCACCGTAGACTTGCCTTCACCCGGGACGGATGAAGTAACCACCAGCGTTTTTTTAGGGTGATCAATACCGGACAACACTATCCCGGTTCGGATGGTTTTGATCGCTTCCGCGAACAAGGACTTGGGCGCATCGCGATAAAGCAGCCCCGCACTTATACCGCCCGCCAACTCCACCATGGGGACTGCGGCGAGTAGTGGCAACCCGAGCTTGCGCTCAGCATCCTCAGCAGAACGCACAGAATTATCCAAATATTCCATCAGGAATGCGATGGCTATAGCCAACAGCAAACTCAACACAAAAGCAGTGCTTACGACGAGAAACTTCCTCGGTTTGATGGGTGTATCGTTGACTATTGCCGGGTCAACCACGCGCGCGACCACGGTTTGCATGCCGCTAACAGCGGCGGTTCCCTTCAATTCCCCCATAAACACGTCATAGAGTTCCTGGTTGGTTTTGACATCACGCTCCAAAGCTGAAAGCTCGTATTCCTTACGGTTGGAGCCCTGAATGGATTGTTTCGCTTCAGCGACCGAGCCGGCAAGCGCAGACTCGTTTGCTCGCGCCATTTCGTATTCGCGCTCAAACCCGCTCACCACATCGGCAACCTGCAAGCGCAGGTTTTCCCTCGC
>PEUR01000074.1 GCA_002780675.1 Gallionellales bacterium CG03_land_8_20_14_0_80_55_15
CTTTAATCTGGGCGAAAAGGGCGACGATCCGGTGCAAATGTATCTGTCCGACATCTACACCATCGCGGTTAATCTGGCGGGACTGCCCGGCATGTCCATCCCGGCAGGCTTCGGCGACAACAACATGCCGGTGGGCTTGCAGATCATCGGCAACTATTTCGACGAAGCGCGCATGTTGAATGTCGCGCACCAATATCAACGGGCGACCGACTGGCACAGCCGCGCGCCGCAAGGCTTTTAAGGACCCAAAGGAAAATATGGCCATGTCTTGGGAAATCGTCATCGGGCTGGAAGTGCATACGCAACTGTCCACCCATACCAAAATCTTCTCTGGCGCATCAACCACTTACGGCGCTGAACCCAACACGCAGGCGGATGCGGTCAGCATCGCGCTGCCCGGCGTGTTGCCGGTGCTGAACAAAGGGGCGGTGGAACGCGCCATCAAGTTCGGCCTGGCGGTGGGTGCGCACATCGCGCCGCGCTCGGTATTTGCGCGCAAAAATTACTTCTACCCCGACCTGCCCAAGGGCTATCAAATCAGCCAGTTTGACCTGCCCGTGGTCGGACAGGGCGCACTGACGATACAGGTTGAGCCGCTGTCGGGGAATGCCAAGCCTTACGAAAAAGTGGTGCGCATCACCCGCGCCCATCTGGAAGAAGATGCCGGTAAATCGGTGCATGGCGCATCGCAAGGCATGACCGGCGTGGACTTGAACCGGGCCGGTACGCCCTTGCTGGAAATCGTCTCCGAGCCGGATATGTGTTCCGCCGCCGAAGCCGTCGCCTACGCCAAAACGCTGCATTCGCTGGTGCGCTGGATAGGCATATCGGACGGCAACATGCAGGAAGGCTCGTTTCGCTGCGACGTGAACGTCTCGGTACGCCGTCCCGGCGCGCCGCTGGGTACGCGCCGCGAGATAAAAAATCTCAATTCATTCAAATACATGCAACAAGCCATTGACTATGAAGTGCAGTGGCAGATAGACACGATAGAGAACGGCGGCAAGATTCAGCAAGCCACCATCCTGTTCAACCCGGATACCGGCGAGACGCGCGCGATGCGTAGCAAGGAAGATGCGCACGACTATCGCTACTTCCCCGACCCCGACCTGTTGCCGCTGGACATCACGCCAGACATGCTGGAGCAAGTGCGCGCGACGTTGCCGGAACTCCCCGAGGCGAGGCGCGCTCGCTATGTGAATGAACTGGGCTTGTCCGCCTATGACGCGAACAGTCTCACCTCATCACGCGAAATGGCGGATTTTTTCGACGCGTGCGTGAATACCGTCAGTAATGCCAAACTGTGCGCCAACTGGCTGATCGGTGAATTGTCTGCACAGATCAACCGCGACGGACTGGACATGGCGCATTGCCCGGTTAGCCCGCAACAACTGAGCGGCATGTTAATTCGCATCGCGGACAACACCCTTTCCAACTCGGGCGCGAAAGAAGTGTTCCGCACCCTGTGGGCTACAGGCGGCGAAGCGGATGCCATCATTGAAGCCAAAGGATTAAAGCAAGTCTCTGACAGCGGTGCAATTGAAGCCCTTGTAGATGAAATCATCGCTGCGAACGCTGAAAAAGTTGCCGAATACCGCGCAGGCCGCGACAAGCTGTTCGGCTTCTTCGTCGGTCTGGCAATGAAAGCCAGCAAAGGCAAGGCCAATCCGGCGCAACTGAACGAAGCACTACTGAAGAAGCTGGCGGGAAAATGTAACCGGGAGGTAATGCAACAAAATCCGTGATGAGCCTTAATCGGGATGGTTCATTAGCAGGATTTACCTCATTCCCTGGGAGTGCGGATGAAAGTTTACCGGAAACGCCTGTTGCCTGACCTGTTGCCTGAATTGGCACAGTCGCTGACCCGAGAATTCAGCAAGGGCTTTGATGCTTCCCATTTGCGCCATATGCGTCACTTTTATGAAACCGCTACGCAGCACTGAAAGACGCAGGTACTGGAACGGCAAAACTGTATGCCACGAATTTCACATAAATTCAAGTTGTTACACAACACTCTCCGGAATGGATGACATCGCCACAAATATTCCGGGCTGAGTGCATATCCCCCCTTGAAATCCCGCATTCCCGCCCCATCTAGCACCGCACTTTGTTAAACAAAAAAGGAATAGGTATGACTGCAAGCACGGCAAATCGGGAAACGATGGGATTTCAGACAGAAGTTAAGCAGCTTCTGCAACTGATGATCCACTCCCTGTATTCCAACCGCGAGATTTTCATGCGCGAACTGGTCTCGAACGCATCGGATGCGTGCGACAAACTGCGCTTTGAGGCGCTGCACAATGACTCGATGTTCGAGAACGACAGCGAGCTTATAATCAGCGTCGCTTACGACAAGGAAGCGCGCACGTTGACGATTGCCGACAACGGCATCGGCATGAACCGCGATGAAGTCATCAACAACCTCGGCACGATTGCCAAATCCGGTACACGCGAATTCTTCTCGCGCCTGAGCGGCGACCAGCAGAAGGATGCGGGCTTGATCGGTCAATTCGGGGTGGGCTTCTATTCCGCCTTTATCGTCGCCGACAAGGTAGTCGTCACCACTCGCCGCGCCGGTGAAAATGCCGATCAGGGCGTTTCCTGGGAATCGGATGGCGGTGGCGAATTTTCCATCGCGATGACCGAGAAAGCCGGGCGCGGTACGACCATCACCCTGCATCTGCGCGAGGATCAGGACGATTTGCTCAGCGGTCACAAGCTGCGCGCCATCCTCCACAAGTATTCCGACCACATCGTCCAGCCTATCGTGATGAAAAAGGAAGAATGGAAGGACGGCGCTCAGGTCACAAGCGACGAAGACGAAACCGTCAATCAGGCATCAGCACTGTGGGCGCGCCCCAGGAACGAGATTACCGACGACGAATACAAGGCGTTCTACAAGCATGTCGGCCACGACTATGAAGACCCGCTGGCGTGGACACATGCCCGCGTGGAAGGCCGCCAGGAATACACGCAACTGCTCTATCTCCCCGCCCGTGCGCCATTTGATTTGTGGGATCACAACGCGCAGCACGGCATCAAACTGTATGTAAAACGCGTGTTCATCATGGACGATGCGGAGCAACTGTTGCCGTCTTATTTGCGCTTCGTGCGCGGTATCGTGGATTCCAACGATCTGCCCCTCAACGTGTCGCGCGAAATCCTTCAGGAATCAAAGGACATCAAGGCGATCCGCGAAGGTTGTACCAAAAAGATACTCGGTTTGCTGGAAGACCTGGCGAAAAATGACGCGGAAAAATATGCCACCTTCTGGACGGAATTCGGTCAAGTTCTGAAGGAAGGCGTGGGGCAGGATTTCAACAACCAGGACAAGATCGCCGGGCTGTTGCGCTTCGCTTCCACCCATCAAGACAGCGCCGCTGAAACCGTTTCGCTCGCCGATTACATCGGGCGCATGAAAGAAGGCCAGGACGCGATTTACTACATCACCGCCGAAACTTTCAATGCGGCGAAAAACAGCCCGCATCTGGAAGTGTTCCGCAAGAAGGGCATTGAAGTGCTGCTGCTCTCTTCCCGCGTGGACGAATGGGTGGTCGGTTCATTGACCGAGTTCCAGGGCAAATCGCTGGCTTCGGTCGCCAAGGGCGGGCTGGACTTGGGCGCGCTGGAAGATGAAGCCGAGAAACAGCAACAGGCTAAGGAGGCCGACGAACACAAGGAACTGGTCGAACGCTTCAAGACCAGCCTCGCCGGGCGTGTCAAGGAAGTGCGCGTCACCCATCGCCTGACCGATTCCCCGGCTTGTCTGGTGGCGGACGAACACGATATGGGCGGCAACATGGCGCGTATGCTCAAAGCCGCCGGGCAGAAAATACCGGAATCGCAACCGATACTGGAAATCAACCCGCAACATCCGGTGGTCATGCGCTTGAAGGAAGAAACCGAGCATTTCGACGATTGGGCTGCGGTGCTGTTCGATCAATCCTTGCTGGCTGAAGGCGGCCAACTGGACGACCCCGCAGGCTTCGTCAAACGCGTCAACCAGCTCATGCTGGG
>PEUR01000030.1 GCA_002780675.1 Gallionellales bacterium CG03_land_8_20_14_0_80_55_15
CAGGCGAATTCCCCCGGCCACACCACCCGAGGACAAGTGCAGTAGATTTCCTTTAAGTCCGACAGACTCCCAGGTTGGAGGCGTAGAGGGTATCTATGATCGTCACGACTACATAGACGAACGGCGCGAAGCATTGACCAAGTGGGCGGCATTCCTTGATTGCTGCGAGACAGGCAAGGATTGGAATGTGATCCAATTGCGCGGCAAGAAAAAGACGGCGTAAGCTGATTGTTGAATATGTTGATATTTGTGTGTATATTGTGACTGCCATGCGATATATTTACGACCCAGACAAGCAAACCCTCAACCTTAAAAAGCACGGGTTAAGTTTTGAGGATGCGCAAGCCGTAATTGAAAGCGGCGATACCGTAACCTTTGAGGATCGACGGTTTGCTTATGATGAAGTGCGATACCTCACATTAGGGCTATTGCGTGGCGAAGTGGTGGCAATCTCAACCACGGAAACGGACACCACGATCAGAATCTTTTCTATGCGAAAGGCAGAAAAAAATGAACAAAAAATCTACTTTGAAAACCGTTGAAGATACGCCGATAACTCAGGCAGATATTGATGGCGGCTTGCTGGTACTGCGCAAGCGCGGTGCAAGCGGCGCTGTGCTACCGACCAAACAACGGATTAACATTTTCATTGATAGCGCAACGCTGGAACACTTCAAAAACAAGGCGGGCGGACGCGGCTATCAGACATTGATTAACGAAACCCTCAAGCAGGCAATGCAGGCAGACAGCCTGGAAAGTGTTGTGCGAGAAACAATCCGCGAAGAGCTGCGCAAGGCGGCTTAACCGAGTTTGCCGCACCTAGCCCGACGGGGCGAAAGCACAGATACCGCTTGAACTGGAGACAGACAGGCGGTTTTTCATTACAGGCCAGAATTTAGGCTGCCGGTATCATGTAAAATACAAAAAAGACCGGAGCGCGGCACACGGTCATTTTGTGTGTACCAAGGTGTGTACCAAGCCAAAAGCAACATTAACGCATCATCAAATAAATCATGTGGTTACGGGTTTAATGCAGATTCAAATTCAAACCACGAGGAAGTCTTATGTCTGGAAGTTTATTCGTCATTAGTGCCCCCTCCGGGGCGGGCAAGACCAGTCTGGTACACGCCTTGCTGAACAGCAATGCACAGCTAGACCTGTCGGTGTCCTACACCACCCGTCAGCCGCGCGAAGGCGAGGTGGAGGGCGTTGCCTACCACTTTGTCAGCCGCGACACCTTTGTCGAAATGGCCGGTCGCGGTGAATTTCTGGAAAGTGCCGAGGTGTATGGCAATCTTTACGGTACCTCGCAAACCTGGATCAGTCAGGAAAATGCCAAAGACCGCGACATTCTGCTGGAAATTGACTGGCAGGGCGCGATGCAGGTACGACGATTATTTCCACAGTGCATCAGCATTTTTATCCTGCCGCCCTCACTTGATGCGCTGCAACAACGCCTCAACGGGCGCGGCACCGACAGCCGCGAAGTCATCAATAGACGCATGGCGGCGGTGCGCGATGATGTCGCGCATGTTGCCGAATTTGATTATGTTATTATCAACGACGATTTGAACGAGGCATTACGCGAACTCAATGCCGTCGTGCTTGCCGCCAGACTGCGCGGCATCAGCCAACTGACCCGTCACCAAACTTTAATTAACCAATTACAAAATCCGGAGTAAATCATGGCTCGTATTACCGTTGAAGAATGTTTAAAACTCATCCCGAATCGCTTTGAACTGACTTTGGCTGCGGCTTTTCGCGCACGCCAACTGGCCAACGGCGCAACCCATCTAGTGAATGACAGTAAAGACAAGCCCACCGTCGTCGCACTGCGCGAAATCAGCGAAGGCAAGGTCGGCGTTGAGATACTCAACCGGGGTCAGGCCTAATTCCGCATCAACCTGAATCTCATGGCGTGCCAGCAGTCTGTCGGACTTAAAAAGCACGACCCCGCATAACGTGCCAGAAGCTGACACATCCGCGCATTACAAAAGATTCGGGAGAAGCGGAGAAGTAAGGAGCAAGCTCATGGCGGACGCTGAACTACTGATCGAAGAAGTTTCAACCTACCTCAAACCTCACGATGTGGAAAGCGTCCGCGAGGCGATCGAATTCAGCCGTGTTGCCCATCAAGGGCAGATTCGCCACTCTGGCGATCCCTATGTCACCCACCCCATTGCAGTCGCACGTCTCATCACGCCCCTGCATCTTGACGTGCAATCCATTGTTGCCGCGCTGCTGCACGATGTGGTCGAAGATACCGCAATCACTTCCGCGCAAATTGCCGAAAAATTCGGTCAGCCCGTAGCCGATCTGGTGGATGGCCTGAGCAAACTGGAAAAAATCCAGTTCGAGACACACGAGGATGCGCAGGCGGAAAATTTTCGCAAGATGCTGCTGGCAATGGCGCGCGATGTGCGCGTCATTCTCATCAAACTGGCGGATCGCCTGCACAACATGCGCACGCTGGGCGTGATGCGACCCGACAAGTGCGAACGCATCGCCCGCGAGACCATGGAGATTTACGCGCCGATCGCCAACCGCCTCGGGCTTAACGAAATATATCAGGAATTACAAGATATTAGCTTCAAGTATCTGCATCCAAACCGCTACGCCGTACTGGCCAAGGCGCTCAAAGTCGCGCGCGGCAATCGCCGCGAGGTAGTCGGCAAGATACTCGAAGCCATCCGCCAACGACTCGCCAAACATAATATTCAGGCCGAGGTCTCCGGTCGTGAAAAAAACCTCTACAGCATCTACAAAAAGATGCAAATCAAGTCACTGGCTTTTTCCGAGGTACTGGATATTTACGGTTTTCGCGTGCTGGTGGAAGACTTTGCCTCCTGCTATGTCGCGCTGGGCGTACTACACAGCCTGTATAAACCCATCCCCGGAAAATTCAAGGATTACATTGCCATCCCCAAGGCCAACGGTTACCAGTCGCTGCATACCACACTGTTCGGGCCATTTGGCATCCCCATCGAAATTCAGATTCGCACCCAGGAGATGCACAAGATTGCCGATGCGGGTGTCGCCTCGCACTGGCTGTACAAGAGCGACCCTTCTTCCGTAAACGAGTTGCACAAGAAAACTCACCAGTGGTTGCAGGAACTGCTGGAAAGCCTCAACGAAAGCGACAGTTCGGCTGAATTCATGGAACAGCTCAAGGTGGATCTATTCCCCGACGCGGTTTATGTGTTCACCCCCAAGGGTCGGATACTTTCGCTGCCACGCAACGCTACGGCGGTAGATTTCGCCTACAGCGTGCATACCGACATCGGCAACCGCTGTATCGCGGTAAAGATCAACCACGAACTGGTGCCGTTACGCAGCGAACTGCGCAATGGCGACCGGGTTGAAATCATCACCGCGCCCCATGCCAAGCCCAATCCGGCCTGGCTCTCCTATGTCACCACCAGCAAGGCACGCGGCCACATTCGCCACTTTCTCAAAACCATGCAGTCGGGCGAATCAGCCCAGCTCGGCGAACGTCTGCTCAATCAGGCATTGCAGGCACTGGGGGTAAAACCTACGGAAATAGCGGAGGCTTGCTGGGAGAAATTGCTCAGGGATACCGGCGTAAAAACACGCCAGGAAATTCTTGCCGACATCGGCTTGGGGCGTCGCCTCAATATGGTGGTTGCTCGCCAACTGGCCTGCAACGGCGAAACCTTGCCCGGTGACACCCTTGCCAACCCGGTCATCACCATTCAGGGTACAGAAGGCATGGCGGTACAATTCGCAGCTTGCTGCCGCCCCATCCCCGGCGACCCGATCATCGGCGTGATTAAAAGTGGGCAGGGACTGATCGTGCATACCCACGACTGCCCCACCCTGCGCAAAGGCCACAGCAACAGCGGGCAATGGCTCGACGTGGTGTGGGACAAAAACATCACGCGCACCTTCGCGGTTAACCTCAAACTTCTGGTTGCCAACCAGCGCGGCGTGCTGGCGAAAGTCGCTGCCGCCATCGCCGAGGCCGAATCGAACATTCAAAACGTCAGCTTCGCC
>PEUR01000045.1 GCA_002780675.1 Gallionellales bacterium CG03_land_8_20_14_0_80_55_15
CGGACGGCACGACGACGTTGCGCAATATCGCCAGCTGGCGCGTCAAGGAAACCGACCGCATCGCCGCGATGGCGACAGAATTGCGCAAGCTGGGTGCTGCGGTGGAAGAGGGCGCGGATTACATCCGAATTGCAGGATGCAGGATGCGGGATACTGTATCCTCAATCCTCAATCCTCAATCCTCAATCCTCAACCCTGCTACAGGCATAGATACCTACGACGACCATCGCATGGCGATGTGTTTTTCGCTGGCGGCGTTTGGCGCTGGAATCCGTATCAATGATCCCTATTGTGTCGCCAAGACTTTCCCCGATTATTTCGCAGCGTTTGCCGGTGTGACGCAGGCCGTTCCGGTGATTGCGATAGACGGGCCTTCGGCTTCCGGCAAGGGGACGGTGGCGCAGCGCGTGGCGACGCAACTGGGCTTTCACTATCTGGACAGCGGCGCGCTGTATCGTTTGCTGGCGACAGCCGCCAATCGCGACGGTGTGCAGCTGGATGATGAAGCTGCATTGGCAGAACTGGCCGCACGCATGGACGTGCGTTTTGCGGGCGAAAAAATCTGGCTGGACGGCGTGTTGGTCGGCGATGCGTTGCGCGGTGAACAATGTGCTGCGGCGGCATCCAAAGTGGCAGTGTTGCATCAGGTACGCTCGGCCTTGTTGAAGAAACAGCATGATTTTCGTCGAGCGCCAGGATTGGTGACGGACGGGCGGGACATGGCATCGGTGGTGTTTCCTGATGCGGCGCTAAAAATTTTCCTTACGGCCTCCGCCGAGGCGCGTGCCGAACGGCGCTATAAGCAGTTGAAAGAAAAAGGAATGGATGCTAGTATTAACACCCTTTTGCAGGACATCAGGGCGCGCGATGAAAGAGATACCTATCGTAGCGCAGCTCCCCTGCAACAGGCACCGGACGCTACCCTGCTGGATACCACAGCTTTGAACATCGAGCAGGCGGTTGAAGCTGTTCTGGCGGGTTATAGAACGAAATGCTTGGCCCCATAAGACACCCTGTCTGGTGGGTTTTTAACTAACCTCTGTGCAAACAGAAAATTCTTAGGTGTATTAGATGAACGCAACTGTTAACGCTGTACTTAATCCCGATAGTTTTGAAGCAATGTTTGAAGAAAGCCTGACGCGTAAAGAAATGCGCGCCGGTGAACTGATCACCGCACAAGTCGTGCGCGTAGATCACAACGTTGTGGTTGTTAATGCCGGACTGAAGTCCGAAAGCTGGATTCCTGTCGAGGAATTCCTGAACGATAAAGGCGAATTGGAAGTTGCTGCCGGTGATTTTGTTACCGTTGCGATCGAGTCGCTTGAGAATGGCTATGGTGAAACCAAGCTGTCACGCGAAAAAGCCAAGCGTCTGGCTGCATGGCACGATCTGGAATTGGCCATGGAAGAAGGCAAAATCGTCGAAGGTTATGTCAGCGGCAAGGTCAAGGGTGGTCTTACTGCGATGGTTAACGGTATCCGCGCCTTCCTGCCAGGTTCTTTGGTGGATATTCGTCCAGTCAAGGATACGACACCTTACGAAAACAAGACCATGGAATTCAAGGTCATCAAGCTGGATCGTCGCCGTAACAATGTAGTCGTTTCCCGTCGTGCCGTTCTGGAAGCCTCCATGGGTGCGGATCGTGAAGCGGTCATGGAAAACCTCAAGGAAGGCGCAATCGTCAAGGGTATCGTTAAAAATATCACTGACTACGGTGCATTCGTTGATTTGGGTGGTATTGACGGTCTGTTGCACATCACCGATCTGGCATGGCGTCGTGTCAAACATCCTTCCGAAGTGTTGGCTGTGGGTGACGAAATCGAAGCGAAAGTGCTCAAATTCGACGAAGAGAAGAGCCGTGTATCACTGGGTATCAAGCAATTGGGCGATGATCCGTGGAATGGTCTGGCACGTCGCTACCCACAAGGTACGCGCATGTTCGGTAAGGTCACTAACCTGACCGACTATGGTGCATTCGTTGAAATCGAACAAGGTATCGAAGGTCTGGTACACGTTTCCGAAATGGACTGGACTAACAAGAATGTTCATCCTTCCAAGATCGTTCAAGTGGGCGATGAAGTTGAAGTGATGATTCTGGAAATTGACGAACAGCGTCGCCGTATTTCGCTGGGTATCAAGCAGTGTCAATCCAATCCCTGGGATGACTTTGCAATCAACAACAAGCGTGGTGACAAGGTCAAGGGGCAAATCAAGTCCATTACTGACTTCGGCGTGTTCATCGGTCTGGATGGCGATATTGATGGTCTGGTGCATTTGTCTGACCTGTCATGGACACAACCCGGTGAAGAAGTGGTACGCAACTACAAGAAGGGCGACGAAGTTGAGGCTGTGGTCTTGTCCATTGATGTTGAACGTGAGCGTATTTCTCTGGGTATCAAGCAAATGGAAGGTGATCCTTTCGGCGGCTTTGCTACCAGCAATGAGAAAGGTGCCATCGTAACGGGTACGGTAAAATCTCTGGATGCGCGCGGTGCTGTGATTGCGCTGGACGGTGATGTGGAAGCCTATCTGAAGGCATCGGAGTTGTCCGCTGATCGCGTTGAAGATATTCGCACTCATCTGAAGGAAGGCGATACGGTCAAGGCGATGATTATCAATGTTGATCGCAAGAATCGCGGTATCAGTTTGTCGGTCAAGGCATTGAGCAAGGCTGAAGATTCGGCTGCCATGCAAAAAATGGCTTCCGATAACACGGTCAACGCAGGTACAACCAATCTGGGTGCATTGCTGAAAGCCAAAATGGCTGGCGGCAAGACAGAAGCTTAACTTCGGGGGATAGCATGACTCGTTCTGATTTAATTGCCAGATTGGCTGAATTACATCCGCAGCTCCTTGCCAAGGATGCTGAGTTGGCCGTCAAAGTGATCCTCGACGCGTTGTCCTCCACGCTGTCGCGTGGGGGGCGTGCCGAGATTAGGGGTTTTGGTAGCTTTGGCTTGAATCATCGTCCTTCGCGTCTGGGACGTAATCCCAAGACCGGAGACAAGGTTAAAGTGCCAGCCAAATATGTTCCGCACTTTAAGGCAGGTAAGGATCTTAGAGAGCGGGTCGGTCAAGAAGAGTCCTGATTGTCTTAGTGTTTTATTGAATGGCGGTGATACTGACGAAGTATCACCCCCATTTTTTTTGTGCTATTTTCACGCAGCTTTAAGGTGAGGGAGACGACTTAAATGCGTTTTATTAGCGGTTTTTTTCAAATGTGTCTGTTCATCGTGTTATTGGGTTTTGCGCTAAAAAATTCGCAACCTGTCACGGTGTATTATTTTTTTGGCTATGAATGGCAATCTACACTGGTGATTGTTATGTTGTCTTTTTTTGCGGTTGGTGTGGGTTTGGGTATATTGGCCACCTTAGGTATTTGGTTTCGCCAGCGTCGTGAGATTTCACGATTGAAGCGGGAGATCGGTAATATCCAAAAGATTGCTATAAAGAATGAAGAAGTCACCAAGCCTGTGATGTGAAGGGGTAATTTTTTTTTGATTCGGCAAAATTGAATACGCGGTTGCGTGATTCATCCGAGTCTCGTTGCAAAGTTCGCCCTGTTTCATGGCATCCATAGTTACCCTTGAAGTTGACAATTTTGTCAGGTTCAGTAGCCTCGGCTGGGATAATCCCACGCCATTTTTCTGGTTTTCGGTTATCTTGTTTTAGTGGTCTGGTTTTTTGTTATATGGCGTTTTATCCGTCCGTCTCATGTTGGTGTGTGCCAACTGTCAGGCACTACTTTGGCAGCAATGTCTCGTTATTAGCTTTGCCTTATCGTGTGGGTGTTTAATGGAATTTGAACCATGGATGCTGCTTGTTTTTCCGCTATTTTTTGGCATGGGATGGTGGGCTGCGCGCATAGATATAAAGGATTTGCTCTCTGAATCAACCGCCTTGCCGGAGTCTTATTTTCAGGGCTTGAATTTCCTGCTCAACGAGCAACAGGATGAAGCTATCAAGGCGTTTATCGAAGTGGTCAAAATTGATCCGCAAACGGT
>PEUR01000029.1 GCA_002780675.1 Gallionellales bacterium CG03_land_8_20_14_0_80_55_15
GGCGAGAAGCTGGCGGGTCTGAGTCGCATCGCCGAGCCGGATGAGGAAGAGGGTGCGGGCGTTGATCTGGAAATTGATGGTGCGATTGTCGAGGAATAAGCCATGCTGATTGAAGAGTCGCAATTGTTGGCCTTGCTTGCAGATATTGAGTCGGATCGTGTCGAACGCACGATTTCGACATCTGATACCGATAAGTTTGCGCAGGCAATTTGTGCTTTTTCAAATGATTTACCCAATCATCGCCAGTGTGGCTATTTGTTGATTGGGGTGAATGACGATGGAGCTTTGTCAGGCCTGCAAGTGACGGATGCCTTGTTGTCGAAGTTGGGTGCGATTCGTTCTGACGGGAATGTCTTGCCCTCTCCTGCCATGAGTGTGCAGAAGTTTTGTTTGGCGGGAGGTGAGGTTGCTGTTGTTGCAGTGTTGCCCTCGGATATGCCGCCTGTCCGTTACAAAGGTCGGGTCTATATTCGTGTGGGACCACGCAAAGCGGTTGCGAATGAGCAGGAAGAACGTGTGTTGAGTGAGCGGCGTATTTCGTCCGCACGTTCATTCGATGCGCGCCCTTGTGTTGAGGCAACATTAAATGATTTGGCATTGGGTCAATTTGATTCTTATCGCCGCGAAGCGGTGGATGCCGAAACGGTTGCCGCGAATCACCGCGATATTCAACAGCAGCTCGCCTCTTTGAGGATGTATGACTTTGAACGGGCTTGTCCAACTTTTGCCGGAATTTTGTTATTCGGCAAAAATCCCAGGTATTTTTTATTTGGCGCTTACATTCAATATTTAAAATTGCCTGGCACTGACTTGACTGATATGCCGGAAGATCAGGCTGAAATATCGGGAGATTTAAGCTCGGTTTTGCGCGAGATGGAATTAAGAATTAAATCCATTGTGCAAACTTCCTTGCGCCGCATTAGTGGATTAGAAGAACGGTTATTTCCGAATTACCCGGAATGGGCGCTACGCGAGTTGTTGATGAATGCAGTGATGCACCGCAATTATGAGAGCAATACCCCGGTGCGTTTTTATGTCTTCAGCGATCACATCGAAATTCAAAGTCCGGGTGGGTTGTATGGTGAAGCCACGGCCAGTAATTTTCCGACGCGCAACAGTTATCGCAATCCGGTCATCGCCGAAGCCATGAAGTCACTTGGTTTTGTAAATAAATTTGGCTATGGTGTTCAGCGCGCACAAGCTTTGTTAATAGAGAACGGCAATCCACCCGCTGAATTTGTTTTTGATGATCAAGTCGTGTTGGTCAAGATTTATCCTAGGTCAGTATGAAGTCCATCGCCTTTTTTAACAACAAGGGAGGGGTCGGCAAAACCTCGCTGGTTTACCACTTGGCGTGGATGTTTGCGGATAAAGGCATCAAGACATTGGCGGTTGATCTCGATCCTCAAGCGAATCTGACTTCCATGTTTCTGCGTGAAGAACGTCTGGAGCAACTGTGGCCGGATGGCGAGCATCCTGATACGGTGTATGGCGCGATACGTCCTATTTTGAAGGGGGTAGGGGATATTGCCGAGCCCCATATTGAAAAAATTACGGATAATCTGGGGCTGATTCCTGGCGATCTTGGCTTGTCGCGTTTTGAGGATAAACTTTCAAGTGCCTGGCCACTTTGTCATAACAGTGATGAATCGGCATTTCGAACCATGACGGCCTTTCATCGCCTGGTTCAGCACGGTACTGCACAGGGTGCGGAGTTGGTGCTAATTGATGTAGGACCTAATCTAGGCGCGATTAACCGTTCCGCCTTGATCGCTTCCGATCAAGTCTGTTTTCCTTTGTCACCCGATTTGTTTTCTTTGCAAGGTCTAAAAAATCTGGGGCCAACCGTAAATGAATGGCGAGAGGTTTGGAAAGAGTTATTGAAAAAAGCGCCTGTCGATGTACAAATGCCGAAAGGAACAATGCAGCCGATTGGCTATATTGTTATGCAACATGGTATTTTGAACAGTCGCCCGGTCAAGGCTTACAAACGATGGCTGGATAAAATTCCGCAAACTTATCGTGAATCTGTGTTGCTTGAAAAGAATGCCGGGAACATTCCTTCCGTCGAGAGTGACCCGTACATGCTTGCGTTGTTAAAACATTACCGCAGTCTGATGCCGATGGCGATGGAGGCAAATAAGCCGATTTTTTTCTTGAAGTCGGCAGACGGTGCAATCGGTGCACATTTGGAAGCGGTGGTCAGTTGTTACAAGGATTTCGAGGCATTGGCGGGGAAAATAGCGGCTAATGCAGGTATTGTATTTCCAAATTCAAAATGATTGAAAGGGTTAAAAATGACTATTTACAACTTTAGCGCGGGGCCTGCGGTATTGCCGAAAGAAGTTTTGTTGCAGGCACAGGCGGAAATGCTCGACTGGCACGGCAGCGGCATGTCGGTGATGGAAATGTCGCATCGGGGCCGCGAGTTTATCGGCATCGCGGAACAGGCTGAAGCCGATCTGCGCGAGTTGATGGGTATTCCTGCTAACTACAAGGTGCTGTTTCTGCAAGGCGGTGCGCATCTGCAATTTTCCATGATTCCGTTGAATTTGCTGCGCGGCAAGACGACGGCAGATTATCTGAATACCGGTGCATGGTCTAAAAAAGCCATCGGCGAGGCGAAGAAATTTTGCGAAGTAAACGTGGTGGCGAGTACCGCCGACAATCATTTCACCTCTGTACCCGCTTTCGATACCTGGAAATGCAACCAGGATGCGGCTTATTTGCATTACACGCCCAATGAAACCATAGGCGGCGTGGAGTTCAACTGGATACCCGATTGCGGCGATGTGCCGCTGGTGGCGGATATGTCTTCCAATATCCTGTCGCGCGAAATAGACGTGAGCAAGTTTGCCCTGATTTACGCGGGCGCACAAAAGAACATCGGCCCAGCAGGGTTGACGCTGGTCATCGTGCGCGAGGATTTGTTGGGTAATGTCGTCGCCGGTACGCCGACCATGCTGGATTACAAGGTTCATGCCGACAACGATTCGATGTACAACACGCCGCCGACTTACGCCATGTATATCGCCGGACTGGTGTTCCAGTGGCTGAAAAAGAACGGCGGCATCGCGGCGATGGAAGCCAATAATATCGCCAAGGCCAAATTGTTGTATGCGGCGATTGATGCCAGCAACGGCTTTTATACCTGCCCGGTTGCCGTGTCGGATCGTTCGCGCATGAATGTGTCCTTTACGCTGAAGGATGCGGCCCTGGATGGCGCTTTCGTCAAACAGGCGGAAGCGATGGGTCTGTTGCAGCTCAAGGGACACCGTTCCGTGGGCGGGATGCGCGCTTCAATTTACAACGCCATGCCGCTGGAAGGCGTGGCGGCGCTGGTCGCTTTCATGCAGCAATTTGCCCAGCAAAATTCGTAATTTATTTGTTAAAAATCAAATAGATATAAATAGTCATGACCAATTCATACCGCATCCTCACCCTGAACAAAATATCAGCCCAGGGGCTGAAACGTTTCCCCGCGTCCGCTTATCAGGTTGGCAGTGACATTGCAGCACCGGACGCGATTCTGGTGCGTTCGCAAGCCATGCACGACATGGACATTCCCGTCTGCGTGAAAGCGATTGCGCGTGCCGGGGCGGGAACGAACAATATTCCCGTGGCCAGGATGTCCGCGCGCGGTGTGCCGGTGTTCAATGCGGCAGGCGCAAATGCCAATGCGGTCAAGGAACTGGTGATTTCCGGCATGTTGCTTGCGGCGCGTAATATCGTGCCGGCGTTGCGGTTCGTTGCCAGTTTGCCGGGGGATGATGCGGCCATGCCAAAATTGGTCGAGGACGGCAAGAAGCAGTTTGCGGGCATTGAGTTGCGAGGCAGAACGCTGGGAATTATCGGTCTGGGCGCGATAGGCCGCTTGGTGGCAGATACCGCGCTGGGCTTGGGGATGCGCGTCTATGGCTACGATCCTGAAATCACCGTCGAAGGGGCATGGAGTTTGTCTGCGCAGGTGAAGAAGGCGCAGAGCATAGAGGAATTACTCAAACACAGCGATTTT
>PEUR01000134.1 GCA_002780675.1 Gallionellales bacterium CG03_land_8_20_14_0_80_55_15
TTCGACCACACTTACCAGTGGGGTTCCAAGCGTACCGGTCCTGACCTGGCGCGCGTGGGCGGCAAGTACTCGAACGAATGGCATCGCAAGCACTTGAAGTATCCGCGCGATGTTGTGCCTGAATCGGTAATGCCTAACTTCTTCTTCCTGGAAAAAAGGCCGGTGAATGTGGAAAGAACGGTAAAAACCTTGAAGGTCATGACGCAAATGCCGTTTAACCCGGTACCGAAAAACATCTATACGGATGAATACATCGCGGGTGCTGCCCAGGAACTGGAAGGCAAGACTGACATGGACGCTGTGATCGCTCTATTGCAATCCTTGGGTAATCACGTCAAGTTCGAAGAAGGTGTGAACTACCGTGACTAAACTGATGGAATACTTTCACACGGACTGGGCAGCAATGACCAGTAACGATTGGCAGGGTGTGTTGTTCACCGTAGCCGCTGTTGTCGCGATGATCTACGTCTATGTGATGGTGTTCAATCCAAAAAACAAGGATGCATTCGAAGCGCAGAGCGATATGGCTCTGCGCGACGAGGGCGAACACAATAAATCGGGAGATAAAAAATGAGTGAAAATCACAACTCCGCTGGGGGTGTACCTACCACGGGGCATGTATGGGACGACGACCTGGCCGATTTTACCAATCAACCGCCGAAGTGGTGGATGCTTGGTCTGACAGCCAGTGCGATTTGGGTAGTTGTTTATTTTATTATGTATCCGGCGATTCCTTTGGCGACCAATGGGACGTTCTTCAAGGGTGTCGGCTTGCCGGGTTCCGGTCAGTGGACGGCTATCAAAGAGTTGGAAACGGACACGGCTGTGTTGGATGCGGTGCGTAAGCCTTACGAAGACAAGCTGAAGGGTATGGAACCCGCTGCGATTCTTGCGGATGCGGACATGTCTGAGTATGTCAGCCGTTCCGGCAAGGTGCTGTTCAGTGATAATTGCGGTGGTTGTCACGGTCAAAATGGTGTGGGTTCGATGCAAACGGGTGCCAAATTCGCTCAGCGCGAGCAAGGCCTGATGGCACCGATTCTGTTGGATGATGACTGGTTGTATGGTGGTGAAGTGGAAACCATCTATGAAACCATTGCGGAGGGTCGTCAAGGGATGATGGTCGCACACAAGGATATTCTGTCTGCTGCCGAAATTGATACGCTTGCTAATGCCGTTGCTGCGGGTACGCCCACAGCCACACCGTTATTCGCCGAAAAGGGTTGTACTGCTTGTCACGGTGAAGATGGTAAGGGTATGCACGCGATGGGTTCGGCTAACCTGACAGATAAAGTCTGGCGTTTTGACGGCTCTATCGAAGGTATCAAACAGACGATCAAGTATGGCGTGAACTCTGGTGATCCTGAAACTCGTGTGGCGATCATGCCTAACTTCACTGAAGCAGGTAAATTGTCAACAACAGAGATGAAGAAGCTGGCAGTCTATGTGTACAAGTTTGGTGGTGGTACGGCTCCTGTAGTTGAAGCTCCCGTTGCAGCGGTTGCTGTGGATGCGGCATCTGCCACTGAAGCTGCATCGGCACCTGCTGCTCAATAGTGTCCATTTAGCTGCGCGGCGCAAGCCGTGCGGTTTTTTGAAAGGAAAATAAAATGTCACATGACTTTGTATATTGGGGTTTGATGATCGGCACTGCCGGTGCTTTCGGCGCGGTTATCGCAGCACTGGGCTGGTTATTTTACAACGCCAAAGTTAAAAATCGCGGCGAAAAGTAAGTTTGTCGCACTGGAAAGGAGGGGGAATACCTCCTCCTTTTTTCGTTTCAGATGAAGTACACGCTGTGCGGGTTTTGTTAAATTAACAGAATCCGCACGGCGTATTCTTTCTAATAATTATCGTCTGCTGTTGACAGACAAAAACTCGGGAGTGGGTATATGAGCGCGCAGGAACAGAAACCTAAGCAGGAAGTCGGTCAGGTCACCAGCCTGTATAACGAGCACGAGGAATGGTCGGTCAACAAGGGTGACAAGACCATCCATGCCAAGCGTATGCCGGGACGCTTCCGCACCTTCAAAAATTTTACCGAGTCGCTTTGGTTGATATTCTTCTTGGCTCCTTACATTCGCTGGCACGGAAATCAGGCGTTATTGCTGGATGTGAACAACCGTCAGTTCCACTTCTTCAACCTGACAATTTTGCCGCAGGACATCTGGATGGTGTCCCTGCTGTTGCTGTTGATGGCGATGACGCTGTTCGCCGCGACTTCCGTCGCGTCCCGCGTGTTTTGCGGATATTTCTGCTTCCAGTCCACCTGGGTGGACTGGTTTACCTGGATAGAAGAAAAGGTCGAGGGCAACCCAAACGCACGGGTCAAACTGGATACCGCGCCGATGAGTGCCGACAAATTCCGCAAAAAGGCGCTCAAGCACACTATCTGGCTGCTCATTTCGGTATTGACTGGGATCAGTTTTACTATCTGGTTTGAAGATGCCTTCGTGTATTGGCATAACCTGATGCATTTCAATTTGTCCATCATCGAATGGGCGACGCTGATTGCCTTTACCTTCGGTACTTACCTGCTTGCCGGTTTCATGCGCGAACAGGTCTGCATGTGGTTGTGTCCGTACTGCCGCATTCAGGCGGTGATGGCCGATTCGCAGACTATCCTGCCTACCTATGACGAGAAACGCGGCGAGCCGCGCGGCAGAATGCGTCGTGGCACGGCTGCTGCTAATGAAGCCAAGCTGGGTGATTGCATTGACTGCTTCCAGTGCGTGCATGTCTGTCCAACTGGTGTGGATATTCGTGAAGGCCAGCAGATCGGCTGTATCACCTGCGGCTTGTGTATTGATGCCTGCGATTCGGTGATGGATAAGGTGGGTCGTCCACGCGGGTTGATCCGCTACGCGTCACTGGACGAGATGAGCGGCAAGCCGGTACACAAGCTCTACCAGCATCCGCGTACCTGGGCTTATATCAGCATCATCTTGCTGGCGCTGGGCGGCATCATTTATGGGCTGAACCATCTGGGCGCGATGACCATGCGCGTCGAGCCGGAAAGACAGCCTTTGTTCGTGAGCATGAGCGACGGTTCTATCCAGAACAAATACAACGTCAAAGTATTGAACAAGACGGGCAAAGACATTCAGGTCGTAATCAGGACAGAAAATACCTTGCCGGGTCAGGTCATTGTGGATGCGGATAAAAAACACCTGGTCCATACCGGTAAGGAAACCGGGTTCGCGGTATTTATTAAAGTGCCTCGCGAAAATCTGACTTCCGATGTGACCAAGTTGAGATTTAATGCGGTCAATGTTGACGACGAAAAGATGAAGGCCAGCTACGATTCCGTGTTTAACGGCCCGAAGAAGTAGTTTTTGTCATGGTTAGCTGCGCAATACGATGGAGATTTTGAAGTGATTTCACAGAAGAACAAGCAAGGTTGGCGCAATCCCTGGGTATTCGGTCTGCTGGCGGTGATTCTGTCAGGCGTGCTGATCAACGGGAAATTCCTGTGGAACGTATTCCATACCCCGGTACGCATTCTCGATGATCATTACAGCGTCAGAGAACACAACAAGTATGACGCGAAGTGGATACAGGAACAGGCGGAGCGTTCTACCTTGGGTTGGCAAACGCATTTGTCGTCTTCTCAGCAGTTGAAAAATGATGCGTTAGCGACCAAAGAGGCCGCACAATTCATCTTGATGGCGAATCCCGCCGATATGGTGTTTGAGCTGAAAGACAAGGACGGCAACCCGGTTCAGGATGTCAAGGTGGTGATTGATGCACAATGGCCGGGAGACCCCGCTTTCGACTTCAAGACGGAGTTGCAGGCGACGACCCCAGGGCAGTATCGGGGTAGCCTGCCCTTCCCGCGTGCCGGTAATTGGGATCTGGTAATCAATGCGGTGCAGAAGGATCGGGAATACAAGACCGAGCAAAAAGTCTATGTCGCTATTGCCAAACCTTGACGTGAAACTCGCGAAGCGACGAACTGTACTCCTCGCCC
>PEUR01000206.1 GCA_002780675.1 Gallionellales bacterium CG03_land_8_20_14_0_80_55_15
CGCGTTGAAAATCATGAGTCGAGGCGGTTTGTATCTGGGCGGCGGCATTGCCCCTAAAGTCTTGCCTTTGCTGCAAAGCGGTGCTTTTTTACAGGCTTTCCTCGACAAGGGCAGGATGCGCCCTTTGCTCGAAGCGATGCCCGTTAAGGTCATACTGAATGACCGCGCCGCGCTGTATGGCCCGGCATTGCGCGCCGCTCGCCAGACTTCTGGCACAGAGCATTCTGTTCCGGTTTAGCCCTTTTATATATGACACGGGTGCAGTTAGTTGTTAAACTTCGCCCCTGTTTCTTCTCGCAACCTACAAATTAATTTTACACAGGCGTTTGTCATGAGTTCCCAAAAAAAATCCACTTTCACTCAGCTAGATCGTTCCAAACCCGATGTTCTTAAACGGATGCTCTCCAACCATTTGGTTTATACCGAAGGTAAATCTGTTGATACCGCTACCGGGCGCGACTGGTTTGAGGCAGCAGCCCATTCGGTACGCGATCAATTGATCGAACAACAGTTGCAGACTACGGATGAATGTTTGCAAAAAGATCCCAAACGGATTTATTACCTCTCGCTGGAATTTTTGATAGGTCGCACGCTGTCAAACGCGGCACTCAATTTGGGTCTGGAACCTTCATTGCGCGAGAGTTTGAAGTCGTTGGGCAAGGATCTGGAAGAGGTTGAGGAAACCGAGATTGATGCCGCGCTGGGTAATGGCGGTCTGGGTCGTCTGGCGGCTTGTTTCCTCGATTCCATGGCGACGCTGGATCTGCCGGGACAAGGCTACGGTATCCGTTACGAATACGGTATGTTCAACCAGCGCATCGAGAATGGGCAGCAAGTTGAGCGGCCTGATAACTGGTTGCGTTTTGGCAACCCTTGGGAATTTCAACGCCCTGAGCGCATGTATCCCGTCACTTTCTTTGGTCACGTTGTTCATTTCCCGGATGGCAAGGGGGGAGTGGAGCATCACTGGGTAGATGGTGAAACCGTGATGGCGATGGCCTACGATTTGCCTATCCCGGGCTATAACACCAATACCGTCAATAGCTTGCGTTTGTGGGCGGCTAAATCCACGCGCGAATTTAATCTCGAATCTTTTAATGCGGGCGACTATCTCAGCGCGGTACAGGACAAGAGCTTGTCTGAAAGTTTGTCCAAGGTGCTTTATCCCAACGACAGTTCGGCTGTCGGTAAAGAACTACGTCTGAGACAGGAGTATTTCTTTGTCTCTGCGTCCATACAGGATATTTTGGGTGGCTTCTTGCTTAATCACAGCGATTGGAATCAATTGCCTGAGAAGGTGGCTATTCAGCTTAACGATACGCACCCGGCCATTGCGGTGTCTGAAATGATGTATCAATTGATGGATGTACATGGTCTGAAATGGGATTGCGCGTGGAAGCTGGTCACACAAATTTTCGCCTACACCAACCACACCTTGATGCCTGAAGCCTTGGAAACCTGGTCTGTGGCGAAGTTTGAACGGGTGTTGCCGCGTCATCTGGAAATTATTTTTGAGATTAACCAGCGTTTCATGGAACAGGTTAACCATAATTTCCCGGGCGACACCGAATTGTTGAGGCGCGTTTCCATCATTGATGAAAACAATGGACGCCGCGTGCGTATGGCACACCTCGCCGTGGTGGGCAGCCATACCGTCAATGGCGTGGCCGCGATCCACAGCGAATTGTTGAAAACGACCCTGTTTGTTGATTTTCACCGTATTTTCCCGGGCAAATTCATCAATGTCACCAACGGCATCACGCCGCGTCGCTGGTTAAATCAATGTAATCCGGAATTGTCTGATCTGATTGCTGCCAAGATAGGCGATGGCTTCGTGCGCAATCTTGATCAACTCAAAAAGTTGATTCCTTTTGCCGATGATGCCGCCTTCCGTAAGGCGTTCCGTGCCGTAAAACAGGCCAACAAATTGCGTCTTGCCGATTACATTCAGAAGAAGGTAGGTATTACCGTTGATCCTGACTCAATGTTTGATATACAGATCAAGCGTATTCACGAGTACAAACGTCAGCTGCTAAATGTGTTGCATGTGATTACCTTGTATAACCGCATCCGTAGCGGTAATGCGCATTCGGTAACGCCGCGCACCATCATTTTTGGCGGTAAAGCGGCACCTGGTTATAAAACCGCCAAGCTGATTATTCGCCTTATCAATGATGTGGCCAATATTGTCAATGACGACCCTGCCGTACAAGGCAAGCTCAAGGTGGTGTTCCTGCCTAACTACGATGTGTCATCGGCAGAAAAGCTGTTCCCTGCCAGTGACTTGTCCGAGCAGATTTCTACTGCGGGTACGGAAGCATCCGGTACGGGCAATATGAAAATGGCGCTGAACGGTGCGTTGACCATCGGTACGCTGGATGGTGCCAATGTTGAAATCCTCGAAGAAGTGGGTAACGACAATATTTTCATTTTTGGTTTGACTACCCCGCAAGTCGCCGCTTTGCGTGCGGATGGTTACAGTGCGTGGGAACATTACTACGGTAACGATGAGTTGAAGCAGGTGCTGGACATGATAGGCAACGGTTTCTTCTCGGTTGAAGAGCCTGATCGTTATCGTCAGATTTTTGACAATCTGACGCAGTACAACGATCACTATTTGTTGCTGGCTGATTACGCCAGTTACATCTCTACTCAGGACATGGTGGGTTTGCTCTATCAGGACAAGGAAGAATGGACGCGTCGCGCCATCCTTAACGTCGCGAATATGGGCAAATTTTCCAGTGATCGAACCATCATGGAATACGCTGAAAATGTCTGGAATGTTAAAAGCGCGAATCTCTAACCCACAGGATAGAGAGTTTTTCGAGTTGTAATTAAAAAGCCGCCCAATTATTTGGGTGGCTTTTTTATGTGCCATGGAAGAACGCCTTTAGATGCAGCGTCGTGTCACCGATGCATTGCGTTTTGCAGCTCGAGCTTGCGCTATAATTCACGGCGTTGCATAAGTTTCATACTGTTTCCGATGCGCCAGTTGTACATAAAAATAACGGAACAACAAAAATGTCCATGCCGTCATCGCAATCATTTCGGTTTGATTC
This sequence comes from Gallionellales bacterium CG03_land_8_20_14_0_80_55_15, assembly GCA_002780675.1. GTDB lineage: Bacteria > Pseudomonadota > Gammaproteobacteria > Burkholderiales > Gallionellaceae > Gallionella. Next base: position 3,060 of record PEUR01000206.1, read on the forward strand.
CATGTTTAAACAGAGGGGGAGAAATGCCTGAAATTAAAGTATTGTTTGCAACTTCTGAAGTTGCGCCACTGATCAAAACTGGGGGCTTGGCCGATGTCAGCGGGGCGTTGCCAGCCGCGCTGCGAGCGATCAATGTGGATGTGCGCGTGCTGGTTCCAGGCTATCCTCAAGTGATGGAAAAAATGGGGCCGCACGAAGTGGTGGCAAATTTCCCGGAAATTTTAGGTTTTCCACCGTCAACGCTGATTTTCAGCATCATGGGAAATGGCGTGCCGCTGCTGGTGCTGGATTGTCCGATGTTATACCAGCGTACGGGGGGGCCATATGCTGACCCGACAGGGCACGACTGGCTGGACAACCCGGTGAGATTTGGTTTGCTGTCAAAGATAGCCGCCGTGCTGGGAAGCCGGGAATCACCATTGAGATGGCATCCCGATCTGGTGCATTGCAATGACTGGCAAACCGGTTTGACAGGGGTCTATCTGAGTGTTGCAGAAGGTGCTGTACCGAATGTAATTACTATTCATAATTTGGCATTTCAGGGTAATTTCAGTCCCAGAAAGGTGCAGATGTTGCATCTGCCTCCCACCAGCTTCAATGTCAATGGTGTCGAGCTGTACGGCAATATGTCCTTCCTCAAGGCGGGTCTGTATTACGCTTACCACATCACCACGGTCAGCCCGACCTACGCCCAGGAAATTCAGGGTGAAACATTGGGCTTCGGCCTGCAAGGCCTGTTGCATAGTCGTAGCGAGGATGTGACAGGTATTCTTAACGGGATTGATACCGACGAATGGAATCCGGAAAGCGATAAGTATCTGGATAGTCATTTTGGTCCTGCACGCATGGCAGGCAAGGATAAGAACAAACTTGCATTGCAAAACCGTATGGGTCTGAAACCGGAAGCCGATGTGCCATTATTGGGAGTGGTGAGTCGTTTTACACATCAGAAAGG
>PEUR01000115.1:0-674 GCA_002780675.1 Gallionellales bacterium CG03_land_8_20_14_0_80_55_15
CAAAAAGGAAAAGCTCAATTTATAAAAACAAGCCCCCTTATTCAATTTTTGGCATCGGCTCATATACATTCAAAAACTGGAAAATCGCAATTTCTGGCCTCTATAAAAAATTGCTGTTTAATTTAATCGGTCCTTTAGATGGTAAAACTGTGGTGTTTGATGACACCGTTAATTTTTTATCATTCGATACAGAAGCTGAAGCTAAATTTGTATTTAGTCTCATCACCTCAAAACCCTCTTTAGAATTCCTTAAGTCCATGATTTTTTGGGATGAAAAGAGGCCTATAACAACTGACATTCTCAGGAGAGTATCGCTAAAATTTGTTGCAAATGAGCTTGAAGTATTAGATCAGTATTTGTTTTGGGCAGAAGCAAATCAAGATACTGCCACTGGGCAGTTATCGTTAGGCATATCCGAGCATAAACCGCTCTACAAAGCACAAAAAACCGTTGAAAAATAAAATGTATGGCCTTCACCGTCGGCCTCAGCCGGTTTAATTCAGAAATAGCCCCATGCTGCCAACCATAGAACACCGTCTCGCCACCGAACTTTCCACTAAACCTGCTCAAATCGCTGCCGCTGTCGCGCTGCTCGACGAAGGCGCGACCGTGCCTTTTATCTCGCGCTATCGCAAGGAGGCGACCGGCGGACTGGACGACATTCAGTTGCGCCT
>PEUR01000115.1:744-1317 GCA_002780675.1 Gallionellales bacterium CG03_land_8_20_14_0_80_55_15
GAGCAGAACAAGATGACACCCGAACTGCTGGATGCGATCAGCCATGCGGTGGACAAGACCTTGCTGGAAGACCTGTATCTGCCCTTCAAGCTCAAGCGCCGCACCCGCGCGCAGATGGCGCGGGAAGCGGGACTCGAAGCCCTGGCGGATGCGCTGCTGGCGAATCCCTTGCTGCACCCGGAACAGGAAGCCGGCAAGTATTTGAAAGCCGCGTTCATCACCGAACAGGGCGACAATCCTGGTGTTCTGGATAGCAAAGCCGCTCTGGATGGCGCGCGTCAGATATTGATGGAACGCTTCGCGGAAGATGCGACCCTGCTGCAAGCGTTGCGGGAATACTTGCAGGATCACGGCGTGGTGGAAGCCCGCGTTATCGAAGAAAAAAAGGTGGCGGCGGCAAAATATGCCGATTATTTCGATTTCAGCGAATCCATCAAGACTCTCCCCTCGCACCGCACGCTGGCGATCTTGCGCGGTCGCCGCGAGGAACTGCTCAACGTGCAACTGCGTCTGGACACGGAGGCGGAAAAACCCGCCTGGCGTGCGCCGCTCAATCCCTGTGAGGCGCGCATC
>PEUR01000115.1:1340-3503 GCA_002780675.1 Gallionellales bacterium CG03_land_8_20_14_0_80_55_15
TCTGGGGCGACCCGCCGACACCTGGCTGACAGAGACCGTGCGCTGGACTTGGCGGGTAAAGAGCTTTTTGCATCTGGAAACCGAGTTGATGGGCGGCTTGCGAGAACGCGCCGAGACGGACGCGATCAACGTGTTCGCGCGCAACCTGAAAGACCTGCTGCTGGCCGCCCCTGCAGGGCCGCGCGCCACCATGGGGCTCGATCCCGGCATCCGCACCGGGGTGAAAGTCGCGGTGGTGGATGAAACCGGCAAAGTCGTGGACACCGCCGTAATTTATCCGCACCCCCCGCGCAACGATTGGGATGGCGCGCTGCATCTGCTGGCAAAACTGGTCGAGAAACACCGCGTTTCGGTAATCGCCATCGGCAACGGCACGGCCTCGCGCGAGACCGACAAGCTGGCGCTGGATTTGATCAAACTGCGCCCGGAACTCAAACTCATCAATGTAGTGGTGTCGGAAGCGGGCGCATCGGTGTATTCGGCCTCCGAATTCGCCTCGCGTGAACTACCCGACATGGATGTCAGCTTGCGCGGCGCGGTGTCCATCGCGCGCCGCCTGCAAGACCCGCTGGCGGAACTGGTCAAAATTGATCCGAAATCCATCGGTGTCGGTCAATACCAGCACGATGTCGGCCAGACGCAGCTGGCGCGCTCACTGGACGCGGTGGTAGAAGACTGCGTGAATGCCGTGGGCGTGGACGTAAACACCGCCTCCGCCCCCTTGCTGGCGCGGGTGTCCGGGCTGAACAGCACGGTGGCACAGAACATCGTCAATTTCCGCGACCAACAAGGCCGCTTCCCCACCCGGCAGGCTTTACTGGAGGTGCCGCGTCTGGGCAAAAAGGCGTTCGAGCAGGCGGCGGGTTTCTTGCGCATCATGGGGGGTGATAACCCGCTGGATGCGTCCACCGTGCATCCCGAATCCTACCCGCTGGTGAAACGCATCCTTGCCGACATCAAGCAGGATATCAAAGGCGTGATCGGCAATAGCGCATTATTGAAATCGCTCAACCCGGCGGCTTATGTCAGCGAACAGTTCGGCCTGCCCACCATCAGCGACATCCTCAAGGAACTGGAAAAACCCGGGCGAGACCCGCGCCCCGAATTCACCACCGCTCATTTCCGCGAAGGGGTGGAACAGATTTCCGACCTGAAACCGGATATGATCCTGGAAGGCGTGGTCACCAACGTCGCGGCGTTCGGCGCGTTCGTGGACATCGGCGTACATCAGGACGGCCTGGTACACATCTCCGCGCTGGCCGATACCTTCGTCAAAGACCCGCACGCGGTGGTCAAAGCCGGGCAGATCGTCAAAGTCAAAGTGCTGGAAATAGATGCCGTGCGCCGCCGCATCGCGCTGACCATGCGGCTGACCGATGCTGCCGTTAAGCCAACGCGTGAGCCACGGCAACAGACAAACAAAACTTCATCACCCAAGCCACGCCCGACCCCACAACCCGCCGCACCTGGCGCGATGGCCTCCGCGTTTGCAAAACTTAAAAACTGACGCGTTACGACTCACTACTCACTACTCACTACTCACTACTCACGGAATCCATATGAAACAATCCGAAATCAAATTCACCGTCACGCTGGACGAAAAAAACAATCCCAAGAAAATTGATTGGAGCGCACAGGACGGCGGCGTGGAAAGCACCAGCAAGGCGATCATGTTATCGGTCTGGGATGCCGAAGAAAAGAACACCCTGCGCATTGATTTGTGGACACAGGAGATGAGGGTGGACGAGATGAAGCAGTTCTACCACCAAAGCCTGCTGACGATGGCGGACACCTTCGAGCGCGCCACCGGCGAAAAAGAAGCCGCCAAAGCGATGCGCCACTTCGCCCAGGAATTCGGTGAGCGCATGAAACTGGTGATGAAAAACCCGGTTTTCTGACCGACAAAAAACCCCGCTACAGCTTTGCGAACACCGCGATGGATTCCACATGCGAGGTCTGCGGGAACATGTTCATCACCCCCGCAGCCTTGAGCCGATAACCGCGCTGCACCAGTTCAGCCGCATCCCGCGCTAACGTGGCCGGGTTGCAGCTCACATAAACGATAAGCTCCGGCGCAATTTCCGGGGTGATGGACTTGACCAGCTCCATCGCGCCATCGCGCGGCGGGTCTATCAGCCACTTGTCGAACTTGCCGAGTTTGGC
>PEUR01000115.1:3516-4001 GCA_002780675.1 Gallionellales bacterium CG03_land_8_20_14_0_80_55_15
TCCATCTCGAACAGATTGCGCGCACTGAATTCGGTATTGGCCGATAAACCGTTGAACGCGGCATTCTGCGCGGCGCGTTTGACCAGTGCATCGCTGCCCTCGATGCCCAGCACCCGCGCGCCGCTGCGGGCAATCGGCAGGGTGAAGTTACCCAGCCCACAAAAGAAATCGGCGATGCGCTCATCCGGCTGAGGGTTCAACAGGCGCATGGCACGGCTAATCATCACCCGATTAAGTTGACCGTTCACCTGGGTAAATTCGCCCGGCGCAAACGGCATGACAATGCCGAATTCCGGCAGGCTATAGGACAGCGCAGGCGCGTCCAGCGGATAGAAAGGCACGACGGTGTCCGGCCCCCCTGTTTGCAGCCAAAACTGGACCTGGTGCAAATCGGCGAAGGCGCGCAACGCGGCTTCATCGCTGGCGGATAAGGCTGCCATGATGCGCAGCACCAGCACATCCACGTTTTCGCCCACCGCCACTTC
>PEUR01000095.1 GCA_002780675.1 Gallionellales bacterium CG03_land_8_20_14_0_80_55_15
TCGAACACGCGTGCGGCATGTGCCATACCCGCTATCATCAGGCCGTTCCAGCTTGCCAGTATTTTTTCGTCGCGACCCGGACGGATGCGCTGCGCGCGGGCGGCGAATAATTTTTCCTGTGCGGAGGTAAGCAATCGGGTTGCCTGTTCCAACGGGATATTCAATCGTTGGGCAATCGCCTTGAGCGGTGCGCTGATGCGCAGATTCCAGGTGTGATGCTCGAAATTCGCCGGCTGATCCAACCCGAAATAAGGCGCAAACAAGGCGTATTCCTCTTCGCTCAGCAACTGGCGCACCTTCTCGCGTTGCCAGACGTAGAACTTTCCTTCCTCGTGCTCCGAATCGGCATCTAGCGAAGAGAAGTAGCCGCCGTGAGCTGATTGCATCTCGCGCATCACCCAGTCCGCCGTCTGGGCTGCGACCCGTGCAAACATCGGGTTGCCGCCGTGTTGCCACGCATCGCTGTAGAGCGCCAGCAGCAGACCGTTGTCGTAGAGCATTTTCTCGAAATGCGGAATATCCCAGCGTTCGTCCACGCTGTAGCGGCAGAAACCCCCGCCGAGCTGGTCGTATAAGCCGCCCGCCGCCATCTGTTGCAGGGTGAAATGCACGAAATTCGCGGCATCTGTGTCGTGGATTGTCTGACTGCGGCGCAGCAATAAATCCAGCTCCGCCGGATGCAGAAACTTCGGCGCACTGCCAAAGCCGCCGTTCGCACGGTCGAAGTTGTCTTTATGCTGGCTGACGGCCAGTGCCAGCGGCGTATCGTCCAGTATCACCTCAATATTGTTGGCTTTAGGCACTGTGTCGGCGAGTGCCGCGAGCAAATGCAGGCCTTGCGCCGCCAGCTCGTTTTGGTTTGCCGCATACACCTCGGCGACGCGTTGCAAGAGTGCCGGGAAGGCGGGCAGGCCGTGGCGCGCTTGCCTGGGAAAGTATGTTCCGCCAAAAAACGGCGTGCCATCCGGGAGCAAAAACAGGGTCAGCGGCCAGCCGCCGCTGCGCCGCGTGAGCATCTGGTGGGCGCTCTGGTAAATCTGGTCGAGATCGGGGCGCTCTTCGCGATCCACCTTGATGTTGATGAAATGCCGGTTCATCAAGGCGGCGACCTCCTCATTCTCGAACGATTCATGCGCCATGACATGACACCAGTGGCAGGCGGAATAGCCGATGGACAGCAAAATGGGCTTGTTCTGATCGCGCGCGAGTTGCAGCGATGCGGCATTCCACGCGTGCCAGTCCACCGGGTTATCGGCGTGCTGTTGCAGGTAGGGACTGGTTTCCTGTGCGAGGGGGTTGCTCATCTGTTTAGCGCAGCAGGGGTTTGAGTGCTTGCTGCACGTTTTTCATGATTTGCGGCTGTGCGGCGGCGGTGGGGTGCAGGTTGTCGGCCTGAAACTGTTCCGCAGTCACGCCTTCCAGCAGAAAGGGCAGCAGGTTGATCTGGTGCTCTTCTGCCAGTCGAGTAAAAACCCCCTGAAACTGTGCGATGTAGGCAGCACCGTAATTGGGCGGCAGTTTCATTCCGACCAGCAAGGCTTGGGCGTGAGCCTGTTTGACTTGCATGAGAATATCGTTGAGGTTGCTTTCGATGTCCGCCGTGCTGAAGCCGCGCAAGCCGTCATTCGCGCCGAGTTCCACGATGACGATGGCAGGGCGATATTGCTCCAGCAGTCTGGCCAGACGTTGCCGTCCGCCCAGCGTGGTTTCTCCGCTGATGCTGGCATTGACGAGCTTGAACCTGGCGCGACCGCGATCTAGTTCCTGCTGTAACAGGCTGGGCCAGCTTTGTTCTGCGGCAATACCGTATCCGGCTGATAGACTGTCGCCGAATACCAGAATATTCTTCGCGGCGTGTGCGGTGTGAGGCTGCCAAAATAGAGCAAGCAGCAGGAATAAAGCCTTCAAATTTTTTAAGGACGGATTTTTCATGGCAGCGATTGTGCAGGCAGTGAGCCTGTCTAAGCAAGTGGTAAGTGGCGAACAGCTCTTGACCATTCTGCGGCAGGTAAGTTTCACGGTTGAGGCGGGCGAGAGCCTCGCCATTGTCGGTGCGTCCGGTTCAGGCAAATCCACCTTGCTGGGATTGCTCGCCGGCCTTGATGTGCCGAGCAGCGGCAGCGTGTTGTTGAATGGCGCGGAGTTGTTCGCGCTGGACGAAGATGGGCGCGCCCGCTTGCGCGGCGAACTGGCCGGCTTCGTGTTCCAGTCCTTCCTTTTACTGCCCGCATTGACCGCGCTGGAAAATGTCATGCTGCCGCTGGAGTTGCAAGGCGCAAGGGATGCGCGCCCACGCGCTGCTGAATCGTTGCGCCAAGTCGGCTTGAGTGCGCGCGCCCATCATCTGCCCAGGCACTTATCCGGTGGCGAGCAACAGCGCGTAGCACTCGCCCGCGCCTTCGTCACCCAACCGAAAATCCTCTTCGCCGACGAACCCACCGGCAATCTTGATGCCGTTACGGGCGCGCAGGTGATTGACTTGATTTTTCAATTAAATCAAGCACAAGGCACGACCTTGATACTGGTTACCCACGATGAAACCCTGGCGCGAAGATGCGGGAAACAGCTGCGTCTGGAAATGGGGCGGGGGGTGTGTGAAGCAAAATAGGCAGCCAAAACAGGAAAGGCGGGGCGGTTTTACGAGCCAGGCGCAACAGTCAATGTCGGGTAGCCGTTTTGATCCGCCTCCGGCAGCATGGCAAGGGTTTGTCCGCTATGCGGATTTCTTGTTTTGCTGCATGGGCGTTCCTCGAAACTTCGGTCTTTAACGTAAAACTCACGCAGCGACGAACCGTACCCCTCGCCCTCCGGGATAACCAGACACTTGCCAGCTTGCTGGCTTAGTGTATTGGCTAGTTGTTCCATCAGAGGGGGAACGGGGGATGAACGAGGGGTTTCGCGGAGCTTGTTCCGCGCCTTGTGAACGATTTCGGCTACGCCGAAATGCGCCCTGCAAGGGAGGGAACGGGCATGGCGTGTTTGCGAGTTGTTGCCCACTGGGCAACACGAAAATCACTTTATTATCAGGAGTGGCAATATGCCATGCCCGTTAGTAGCCCAACGCCCTGGCTCCCTGATAAAACGCGAAGCTCAGCAGCCAGGCCAGTGTTAGCGACCAGACGATGGAAAACAGGGTGAAGCCGTTGTGTTTGGATTCGCTTTTGAGCGTGGCGATGGTGGACAGGCACGGCGTGTAAACCAGCGTGAACAACATGAAGCTGTAGGCCTGCACCCAGTCCAGTTGTTGTCCGAGTACACCGCTCAGCGCATCGCCGCTCATGCCGTAGATTACCGCCAGCGAGCCGATGACGATTTCCTTGGCGACGAAGCCAAAGAGCAGTGCGATGGTGAGCTGTTCGTTAATGCCGAGGGGCGCGAACAGGGGATGCAGCCAGCCGCCCAGGATGCCCGCGTAGCTGTCGGCACTGGCGGGTGCGGCGGAGGGGGGTAGGTGGGTGAGCAGCCAGACCAGCACTACGCCGGCGATGATGAACTGGCTGGCGCGGCGCAGGAAATGGGTGACTTCCAGCCAGCCGCGCAGCACCATCTGGCGCAGGGTAGGGAAGCGGTAGGGAGGCAGTTCCAGCACGAAAGGCTCACTATTCTGGAATTTGCTCTTGAACAGCAGCGCGGTCAGGATCGCGGCGGCGAAGCTGAACAGATACAGGCTGAACAGCACCAGCGGGGCGGCACGGGCGGTGAACAGCGCTGCGGTAATGAAGACGAATACCTGCAAGCGCGCCGAACACAGCGAGAAGGGGATCACCAGCATGGTCAGCAGGCGCATGGCGCGCGAGCGCATCACGCGCGTACCCATCAGCGCGGGTACGTTGCAGCCGAAGCCCATCAGCAGCATGACAAAGCCGCGTCCGTCCAGACCCATTTTGGCCATCAGCGCATCCATCAGGAAGGCGGCGCGCGACAGGTAGCCGCTGTCCTCGACGATGGCCATCAGCACAAAAAACAGGATGATGATGGGGA
>PEUR01000039.1 GCA_002780675.1 Gallionellales bacterium CG03_land_8_20_14_0_80_55_15
CAAGTCCGACAGACTCCTGGTATTTAATTCAACCCCTTGATTCAGGAGATATAAGTATGAAAGTTCGTCCTTTAAGCGATCGCGTCATCGTTAAACGTATGGAAGAAGAGCGCAAGACTGCTTCCGGCATCGTGATTCCAGATGCGGCTACCGAGAAACCAGATCAAGGCGAAATCGTCGCCGTGGGTAACGGCAAGGTGAACAACGATGGCAAGCTGCAAGCCATGAGCGTTAAAGTCGGCGACCGCGTGTTGTTCGGCAAATATGCGGGGCAATCCTTCAAAATGGACGGTCAGGAATACATGACCATGCGCGAAGATGACATCATCGGCGTAGTTGAAGCCTAAGTCGGGTATTCCCTGCGGGAATTCTTTATGATGGCTGGATTCCGGATCAAGTCCGGAATGACGGTTTTAAATAAGTTTAGGAGAATAAAACATGGCAGCTAAAGACGTAAAATTTCACGAGGCAGCTCGTGCCAAGATGGTAGTCGGCGTAAACATTCTGGCCGATGCAGTTAAAGTAACGCTCGGCCCTAAAGGCCGTAATGTCGTACTGGATCGCTCCTACGGCGCACCGACCATCACCAAGGATGGCGTATCTGTCGCCAAGGAAATCGAACTGAAAGACAAGTTTGAAAATATGGGCGCACAAATGGTCAAGGAAGTCGCTTCCAAGACTTCCGATGTAGCCGGTGACGGCACCACGACCGCGACCGTATTGGCTCAATCCATCGTCATGGAAGGCATGAAGTTCGTAACCGCCGGCATGAACCCGATGGATCTGAAACGCGGTATTGACAAGGCAGTGATCGAAGCTGTTGCCGAGCTGAAGAAACTTTCCAAGCCCTGCACCACCAGCAAGGAAATCGCTCAAGTAGGCAGCATTTCCGCCAACTCGGACAGCGCAGTCGGCGACAAAATCGCTGAAGCGATGGATAAAGTCGGCAAGGAAGGCGTTATCACGATCGAAGATGGTTCCGGTCTGGAAGACGAACTGGACATCGTCGAAGGGATGCAGTTTGATCGCGGCTACCTGTCACCTTATTTCATCAACAACCAGGATCGTCAGCTGGCTCTGATGGAAAATCCGTTCATCCTGTTGCATGACAAGAAGATTTCCAATATCCGTGACCTGCTACCGGTACTGGAGCAAGTCGCCAAGGCTGGTCGTCCCTTGTTGATCATCGCTGAAGACGTAGATGGTGAAGCACTGGCAACCCTGGTGGTGAACAACATCCGTGGCATCCTGAAGACTGTTGCCGTCAAGGCTCCCGGCTTTGGCGACCGTCGCAAGGCCATGCTGGAAGACATCGCGATTCTGACAGGCGGTACGGTAATTGCCGAAGAAGTCGGCCTGACACTGGAAAAAGTAACCTTGGAAGAATTGGGCCAAGCCAAGCGCATCGAAGTGGGCAAAGACAACTCCATCATCATTGATGGCGCAGGCCATGAAGACGCGATCAAGGGTCGTATCGCCCAAATCAACAAGCAAGCCGAAGAATCCACCAGCGACTACGACAAGGAAAAACTGCAAGAACGCAAAGCCAAGCTGGCTGGCGGGGTTGCGGTCATCAAGGTCGGTGCTGCCACCGAAGTCGAAATGAAGGAAAAGAAAGCACGCGTTGAAGATGCCTTGCACGCAACCCGTGCCGCAGTTGAAGAAGGCATCGTCCCTGGCGGCGGCGTAGCATTGCTGCGCGCCAAGGCGGCGGTTGCGGGCTTAAAAGGCGACAACCATGACCAGGATGCAGGCATCACCATTGTGTTGCGCGCCATGGAAGCCCCGTTGCGCGCAATCGTGCAAAATGCCGGCGGCGAAGCATCCGTTGTCGTGAATAAAGTGCTGGAAGGCTCAGGCAGCTATGGTTACAACGCGGCAACCGACGTATACGGCGATATGCTGGCGATGGGCGTAGTTGACCCGACCAAAGTGACACGCACCGCATTGCAAAATGCGGCATCTGTTGCCGGTTTGATGCTGACTACTGCTTGCATGGTTGCTGAATTGCCAGAAGACAAGCCTGCTGCCGGCGGTATGGGTGGCGGCATGGGCGGCATGGAAGGCATGATGTAATTTGGAAGGGGCGATTTGTCGTCCCTTGCAAAATGACAGTCATGTTTTTAACATCAAAACCCCGCTTTGGCGGGGTTTTGTCATTTGTTGTCTTGCTGTTTTAAAAGAAATGGGTATAATGCGCCGCTCTCAAGGCTTCTGGCAGCGCAAAGAACCTGAGCAATGTTAAAAATGGCCTGGTAGCTCAGTCGGTAGAGCAGAGGATTGAAAATCCTTGTGTCGGTGGTTCGATTCCGCCCCGGGCCACCAAAGAATTCAAGCACTTAGAGTTAATCGCGCTAGGTGCTTTTTCTTTTGTGTGACACTGACGTGACCTGCCGGAAAAAACACCCGCCGCATTCGCTTTTCTGCGCCCTCTCAAAATTCCCGGCAAACACCTGTAAAACGTCACTTTTAGTCGCTGACCGCCCGTTGCGCCATCGCGCAAGTAGCACGAGCGCGGTTATAATCTGCACTCCATTATTTCCAGGCGACCAGACATCATGAATACTCTCATTTGCGGCTCGATGGCTTTCGATACCATCATGGTGTTCAAAGACCAATTCAAAAACCATATCCTCCCGGAACAGATACACATCTTGAACGTAGCATTTCTGGTACCAGAAATGCGCCGCGAATACGGTGGCTGCGCGGGCAACATCGCTTATAACCTGCAATTACTGGGTGGCAAACCTCTGATCATGGCGACTGTCGGCGATGACTTCGCGCCCTACGCCAAGCGTCTGGAAAAACTGGGTATCGCCCAGACGCACATTCGCCCTGTGCCGGACAGCTTTACCGGTCAAGCCTTCATCACCACTGACCTGGATGATAACCAGATCACCGCGTTTCACCCTGGCGCAATGGGTTTTTCGGAACGAAATAAAGTCAATGATGCCAGCGGCGTTACACTGGGCATCGTTTCTCCCGACGGGCGCGACGGCATGATTGAACACGCCGAGCAATTTGTCGCGGCAGGGGTTCCCTTCGTATTCGATCCTGGTCAAGGGATGCCGATGTTCTCCGGCCCTGATCTGCTGCGTTTCATTGACCAAGCCACCTATGTGACAGTGAACGATTACGAAGCCAAGCTGCTACAAGACAAAACCGGCAAAACGCTGACCGAAATCGCCCAATCAGTGACCGCTCTGATCGTCACGCTGGGCGGCGATGGTTCCATGATTTACGCTGACGGCAAACAAATTGCTATCCCGACTCCCAAACCTGCGGCTCTGGTTGACCCGACAGGCTGCGGCGATGCCTATCGCGCAGGGCTACTGTATGGGATTCAGGCGGGCTGGGATTGGGAGACGACAGGACGCCTCGCATCACTGATGGGTTCGATCAAGATTGCCAGTCGCGGCGGACAAAACCATCTGCCAAGTCGTGCCGAAATCATGGCGCAATTCAAGCAACACTTCGGTTTTTCTATCACACTGTAAATGATGTGCCGACTATTGTTTTTCCTTGCCCTGCTGCTAACCGGCTGCGCCAGCGGTCAGCACGGTGTCAATGCCAACAACAAACCCAAGGAAATCATCGAACTGGGCGTAGTCGAAAGCGTCACGCCGATTGACCTGGACAACAGCTCTGGCGCAGGTTCAATGGCTGGCAGCATCTTCGGTCAAGTGGGCGGCATCAACACGGGTGGGGGACGCGGCACCGTAGTCGGCTCGGTTCTC
>PEUR01000016.1:0-1918 GCA_002780675.1 Gallionellales bacterium CG03_land_8_20_14_0_80_55_15
CCTATCAGGCGCGATTTAGGCGACAGGTCGCGCACATCGTCAACCAGGGACAACACGAACAAGCCCAAGGCTGGCAACACCAACCACCACGGCCAGAATTTGATCATCAACATCCAACCTGCCAGCGTACCCGCCATCAAGGCAATGCCGCCCGTACGCTGAATGGGTTCACTATGCAACGAGCGTTCATTGGGTACATCCTGAATCATGCCCTGCTTGTTCAGTGACAAAATCAAGGTCAGAAGCAGGGTGACCAAGGCGGAGATCAGCGGGGAATAGTGGGGGGACATAGATGCGACCGTAAATTAAACTGCGCGGATTTTAACAGTTTGTGCGCAACTCTCCACACTATCTGCATCCGCCCGAAAAGCCGCGCGTTTCAACGCCATAAAATCAACTCTACCGGGGTATGCCATCACCTCAACGCTCGCCCGATTTGCTCAGAATATTCCCTGCTGGTATTCGTCATCCATTAAGATGCGCGCTATTGAGAAAAACACCGCCATCATGTCAACACCTTTTACCCATACTGCCGCGCCGCGCATCCTGCTGGTCAAGACTTCTTCCCTGGGTGACGTGTTGCACAACCTGCCTGTGGTCAGTGACATCATGCGTGAATATCCGGGCGCTCAGATTGACTGGATGGTGGAGCGCCCCTTCGCCGCACTCCCCAGACTCCATCCCGACGTTAAGGGCATCCTTTCTGTCGCGGTGCGAGAATGGCGTAAAAATATATTTAAATCAAATACTTGGGAAGAAATATCTGATTTTCGCAAGCGCTTGCACGCCCAACATTACGACTTCGCTATTGATACACAGGGACTGGTAAAAAGCGCCCTGCTGATGCGCGGGGTTAACGGACTGCGTTGCGGCTTTGACCGTGACAGCGCGCGCGAACCGCTGGCAGCGCTGCTCTATCAACACACTTTTCAGGTTACAAAAGACCAGCACGCCGTCGAACGTAATCGTCAACTGGTCGCTCAGGCGATGGGGTATGAATTACCAGCAGGCGTAAATTACGGCATTACACCGCCTGAAATTTCCCTGCCAGACTGGCTTCCGGCGAATGCCTATGTGGTGCTATTACACGCAACCAGCCGTGATGACAAATTGTGGGATGAGGCAAATTGGGTGGCTTTAGGAAAATACCTTCAGCAACAAAATATTCGCTGCCTCTTGCCTTGGGGCAATGCGCTTGAGAAATCCCGCAGCGAGCGGCTGAGCGCACAAATTCCCCAAGCGATTACTCCACGCAAATTAACTCTAAACGAAATTGCCGCGATAATCGGCAAGGCTCACGCGGTCATCGGCGTGGACACGGGGCTTGCCCACCTCGCTGCTGCGATGGATGTACCCACCATAGGCATTTACACCGCAACCGACCCGGCACTGACGGGGCTTTATGCGGGAGAACGAGCCATCAATCTGGGCGGCATACACCGCGCACCCGACGTTGCCGAGGTGATCGCCACGCTGACGCGGCTCACCACAGCCGTAAAATCATAGAACCAGCAAGCGTAGGATGCAGTGCTCACCGCATCGTTACCCGGCCCACTAGTCAAACAACTCTGCCTCGGCGAGCATTTTACCCAGCGCATCCTTGGCAGAAAGCGCAGGCGTTGCCGTCAGCTTCCAGTCTATTGCCAAAGCAGGATCGTCCCAGCGCAGGCAGCACTCGTGTGCCGGATACCAGTAATCGGTTGTTTTATAAAGAAATTCTGCGCTATCGGAGAGCACCACGAAACCGTGCGCAAAGCCTTCCGGCATCCAGAACATGCGCTTGTTCTCGGCGGAGAGTTCCACCGTCACATGTTGCCCGAAGGTCGGCGAACGCTTGCGTATATCCACCGCGACATCCAACACTGCTCCTTGTACCACGCGCACCAGTTTGGCTTGCGGATGCTGAATCTGGTAATGC
>PEUR01000016.1:1927-4116 GCA_002780675.1 Gallionellales bacterium CG03_land_8_20_14_0_80_55_15
AATACATTTTTTGCCGAGCGCGAATGATTGTCCTGCACAAAATCTGCATCCCGCCCGGTCAATTCGGCAAATTTGCGGCGGTTGAAACTCTCGTAAAAAAACCCGCGCTCATCACCAAACACGCGCGGTTCGAGAATCAGCAAATCGGGGATAGATGTTTGAATGGCTTTCATGCCTGCGTTCCCTTTTCCTTGAGTACTTGCATCAGATACGCGCCGTAGCCGCTCTTGATCAACGGTGCAGCAAGCTTTTCCAGTTGCGCCGCATCAATAAATTGATTGTTATAAGCGATTTCTTCCGGGCAGGCGATTTTCAGCCCCTGGCGATGTTCTACCGTCTGGATGAACTGGCTGGCTTCGAGCAGCGATTCGTGTGTGCCCGTATCCAGCCAGGCAAAACCGCGCCCCATGGTTTCTACCGACAACTGGCCGCGCTCCAGGTAAACGCGATTTACATCGGTAATTTCCAACTCACCGCGCGGCGAAGGCTTGAGGTGAGCGGCGATATCCAGTACCGCATTGTCGTAGAAATATAATCCCGTGACGGCATAATTGGACTTGGGTTTTAAGGGCTTTTCTTCCAGCGATATGGCCTGGCCATTCGCGTCAAACGCAACTACCCCATAACGCTCCGGGTCACGCACATGGTAGGCGAATACCGAAGCGCCCGCATCGCGCCTCGCCGCATTCATCAATTGATTCTGAAAGTCGTGTCCGTAAAAAATATTGTCGCCCAGCACCAGCGCGGAAGGATCTTTCCCTACGAACTCGCGGCCGATGATGAAGGCTTGCGCCAAGCCGTCCGGCGAGGGCTGCACCGCATATTGCAGATTCAAGCCCCAACAACTGCCATCGCCCAGCAGTTGCTGAAAACGCGGCGTGTCCTGCGGCGTGGAGATAATCAAAATGTCGCGTATCCCCGCCAACATCAGCGTGGACAGCGGATAGTAAATCATCGGCTTGTCGTAAACTGGCAACAGTTGCTTGGACACCGCCAGTGTAACGGGATGCAATCTCGTGCCTGAACCACCAGCGAGGATAATGCCCTTACGTTGAGTCATAATTATTTCTCCAGAATTTCTGCCAACATACGTTCCACGCCTGCCTGCCAGGAGGGTAAATGCAGGTCAAAGGTGTTTTGCAGTTTTTCAGTGTTCAGGCGCGAATTATGCGGGCGACAGGCCTGCGTAGGAAAGGCAGAGGTCGGCACGGGTTCAATCGCCTCGGGTGACACTTTCAACGCCACCCCTGCCCGTTGGGCAAAATCCAGAACAAAACGAGCATAACCATGCCACGAAGTCTCACCCGCCGCGACCAGATGATACAAACCGGAAAGCTCAGGATTCAACCGGGCAGCGCGTAGCGCATGGGCTGTCACGTCACTCAGCAGCTCAGCACCGGTAGGCGCACCGATCTGGTCGTCAATGACCTTCATGCGGTCGCGCTCCTGCGCCAGGCGCAGCATGGTCTTGGCAAAGTTGCCGCCCCTTGCTCCGTAAACCCAGCTGGTACGAAAGATCAGATGCTGACAACCCGACTGTTGGATGAGTTGTTCGCCTTCACGCTTACTTGCGCCATACACACTCAAAGGGTCTGTCGCATCGCTTTCCAGCCAAGGTGTATCACCGCTGCCGTCGAACACATAATCGGTTGAATAATGAATAAACAATGTATTCAATAGCTTAGCTTGTTCAGCTAACACCGCAGGCGCAAGCGCGTTGATAGTACGCGCCAGCTCTGGCTCGCTTTCGGCACGGTCCACGGCGGTATGCGCGGCGGCATTGACGATGACATCTGGCGCAACTGCACGCACCGTTTCGGCGAGCCCGTCCAGATCGGTAAAATTGGCTTCGGCAGAACCCAGCGCAATCACTTCGCCTAATGGCATCAAGCTGCGCTGCAACTCCCAGCCGACCTGGCCGTTTTTACCGAGTAGCAGTATTTTCATGAGATTTTCCCGGGTTTTGCTTTCCACTCACCACTGAGCGTAGCGGTCGAAGCTTTAGCTTCGAGAACCGCACGGCCTACCCCTTGCGGGCACGCCACTCACGACTTCCCATATTGTTTTTCGACCCACTGGCGATAATTGCCCGACAGCACGTTATTCACCCAGCCCTGATTATCCAAATACCACTGCACGGTCTTGCGAATACCCGACTCGAAGGTTTCGGCTGGCTTCCAGCCCAGTTC
>PEUR01000112.1 GCA_002780675.1 Gallionellales bacterium CG03_land_8_20_14_0_80_55_15
AAGTTCACTGCTGAAATCTATGTTCTGGGTAAAGATGAAGGGGGGCGTCATACGCCATTCTTCCAGGGTTATCGTCCACAGTTCTACTTCCGTACTACAGACGTAACTGGCGCGGTTGAATTGCCTGCTGGCACCGAAATGGTTATGCCTGGCGACAACGTCAGCATCACCGTTGCTCTGATTAACCCGATCGCGATGGAAGAAGGTCTGCGTTTCGCGATTCGTGAAGGTGGTCGTACCGTCGGCGCAGGTGTCGTAGCTAAAATTATCGAGTAAGAAAGTTTGAAGCGCGCGAGAGAAGAGTTTTACTCTTCTCTCATTGCGTTTATTTCTTTTTAATTTTTAGGCCAGTAGCTCAATTGGTAGAGTATCGGTCTCCAAAACCGAGGGTTGGGGGTTCGAGACCCTCCTGGCCTGCCAAATAGTAAGTAAAGTTAATCGGAACAAATACGCATGTCGGACAAAATAAAGTTGCTAATTGCTTTTCTGCTGGTTGCTGCGGGAATTGCGGGCTTCTACTACTTGCACGACAGCCCGGCAGTGTTGCAGGTGGCTTCGGTGTTGGTTGGTATATTGCTTGCTGCTGGTGTGGCATCAACCAGTGAATCCGGAAAGCGTTTTTTTGTATTTGGAAAAGACTCGGTAGCTGAGGCTAAGCGTGTTGTTTGGCCTAGCCGTAAAGAAACGGTGCAGACCACAGGTGTTGTGATTATATTTGCGATAACGATGGCATTGTTTTTGTGGGCGGTAGACGCTGGTCTGATGGCAGTAGTCAATAATTTGATGGGGCGGGCTGAATAATGACTATGAATTGGTATGTTGTTCACACGTACTCGCAGTTTGAAAAAAGTGTATCGCGTGCATTGGCCGAGCGTGTTCAGCGTGAGGGTATGCAAGATAAATTTGGTCAGATACTGGTTCCTGTCGAGGAAGTAGTCGAGTTGAAGGGCGGTCAAAAAAGCATTTCCGAGCGTAAATTTTTTCCCGGCTATGTGCTGGTAGAAATGGAAATGACGGATGAAAGCTGGCATTTGGTCAAAAATACACCCAAAGTGACTGGTTTTCTAGGGGGCTCAGCAATGCGTCCAACGCCGATTAGCGCGAAAGAAGTTCAGACTATTATGGATCAGATGCAGGCTGGCGTTGAGAAGCCGAAGCCTAAAGTGTTGTTTGAGGTGGGAGAGGTTGTGCGCGTCAAGGAAGGTCCGTTTACAGACTTTACCGGCATGGTCGAAGAAGTTAATTACGATAAAAATAAAATACGTGTTGCAGTCACCATTTTTGGTCGTGCAACACCAGTAGAGCTGGAATTTGGCCAGGTAGAAAAAGGCTAAGGCGGAGAAAATTGGCACGGGAAACGCAGCTTGTATAAAAACAAGCGCAGTTTCCCGTTCGCTGTTTTTCGTATTTGGGGAGAGGCTTCGGCCTCGTTTACCCGTTTGATAGGAGAGTAACATGGCAAAAAAAATCATCGGCTTCATCAAGCTGCAAGTGCCAGCTGGTAAAGCCAATCCAAGTCCACCTATTGGTCCTGCATTGGGTCAACGTGGTTTGAATATTATGGAGTTCTGCAAGGCTTTTAATGCAGCGACTCAGGGTGTAGAGCCTGGTTTGCCAATTCCGGTGGTTATCACTGCGTTTGCCGACAAGAGCTTCACCTTCATAATGAAGACGCCTCCTGCAACCATTCTGATCAAGAAGGCTGCCGGAATCCAAAAGGGTAGTCCGACAGCGAATACTGTTAAAGTGGGTCACTTGACTCGTAAGCAAGCTGAAGAAATTGCAACAACCAAGATGCCGGATCTGACTGCTGCTGATATGGATGCGGCTGTACGCACCATCGCTGGTAGTGCGCGCAGTATTGGTATCACAGTGGAGGGCGAATAATGTCAAAGCGCTATAAAGCAATCGCAGCCAAAATTGATCGTAACAAGCAATATGCTTTGACTGATGCGTTGTCGCTGGTTAAAGAAAATGCTCTAGCCAAGTTTGATGAATCAGTTGATGTTGCAGTGAATTTGGGTATTGATGCGCGTAAATCCGATCAATTGGTACGTGGTGCAGTGGTTTTGCCAAGAGGTACGGGTAAAACCGTGCGTGTGGCAGTTTTTGCTCAAGGAGCAAAGGCTGAAGAAGCTAAAGCTGCTGGTGCTGATATTGTTGGTTTTGAAGATCTGGCCGAGTCAATCAAAGCCGGTAATCTTGACTTTGATGTGGTAATAGCCAGTCCTGATGCGATGCGTCTGGTGGGTCAGTTGGGACAGGTTCTGGGTCCTCGTGGTTTGATGCCTAACCCTAAAGTAGGGACGGTAACGCCGGATGTTGCTGGAGCGGTCAGGAATGCTAAAGCGGGTCAGGTTCAATATCGTAACGACAAGAACGGCATTATTCACTGCACAATCGGTCGCGCTTCATTCGCGCCTGATGCCTTGCGTGAAAATCTGCTGGCCTTGGTAGATGCGTTAAGCAAAGCAAAACCTGCCAGTTCCAAAGGGGTCTTTATGAAGAAGATTTCTCTTTCCAGTACGATGGGTGTTGGCATTCGCGTTGATCAGTCCAGTCTTAACGCTTGAGTTTTTAATTAGGCCGCATGGCAACTGCCGTGTGGCCGAATATCTTTGCACTGCTGGCGGATGTCAGCATCAAAGACCGTTGGTGTCGGTGACAGAAATTGGTCGCTGACTTAATTGTTGGATTTGTCCAACTGCCCACGTAGATGGTGTGCCCGCGAGCAGGAGTGATTGTTCTTCTGGCTCATGGTCGCTGTTGTAAATAATGGAATGTGTGCGAATACATTCTGGATAATGGAGGAAGACTTGAGTCTAAATCTGCAAGAAAAACAAAATGTGGTAGCGGAAGTAAGTGCACAAGTTGCGCAATCGCAAACCATTGTTTTGGCAGAGTATCGTGGCATCAAAGTTGCCGATATAACCAAGTTGCGTGCTGATGCGCGTAACGCTGGCGTGTATTTGCATGTGTTGAAAAACACTTTGGCGCGTCGTGCGGTACAAGGAACCCCGTTTGAATCGCTGGCTGTAAGTATGGTAGGTCCTCTTGTGTATAGCATGAGTTCTGATGCCGTAGCTGCAGCAAAAGTGGTTTGTGATTTTGCCAAGACCAACAACAAGATGGTGGTTGTGGCTGGATCAATGGCTGGGTCGTTGATGTCTGTCGAACAAATTGGTGTGCTGGCTGCGACCCCAAGTCGCGACGAGCTGATTGCAACCTTGATGGCAACTATGAATGCGATGACTGCAAAGTTCGTTCGTACTCTGGCTGCGATTCGCGATGCAAATTCGGCTGGTGCAGAACAAGCGGTTGCAGAAATTGTGGTTGCTGAGACTGCTGCTGAATAATTTTGAATTTATTGAACTAGGAGAACTAAATGTCTATTACAAATGAACAGTTGATGGATGCTGTTGCTGGCATGACCGTGTTACAACTGGCCGATCTGATCAAGCAAATGGA
This sequence comes from Gallionellales bacterium CG03_land_8_20_14_0_80_55_15, assembly GCA_002780675.1. Classification (GTDB taxonomy): domain Bacteria; phylum Pseudomonadota; class Gammaproteobacteria; order Burkholderiales; family Gallionellaceae; genus Gallionella. The sequence continues at coordinate 3,469 of PEUR01000112.1, forward strand.
AGAAAAATTCGGCGTATCTGCTGCGGCTGTTGCTGTTGCAGGCCCAGCTGCTGGCGGTGTTGCTGCTGCTGCTGAACAAACTGAATTTGACGTTATCTTGACTGGCCCTGGCGATAACAAGGTAAGCGTAATTAAAGCGGTTCGTGCTATTACTGCCCTTGGCTTGAAAGAAGCCAAGGATCTGGTTGATGGCGCACCTAAAGCTGTTAAAGAAGGCGTATCCAAGGCGGATGCCGATGCAATTGCCAAGCAATTGATTGAGGCTGGCGCTACCGTTGAAGTTAAGTAATTCAGCGCGTTGACAAAAGGCTGACGGCTTACCGTCAGCCTTTTGGCGCTTGAAGAAGGTCATGTCAGTTTAATAAAGAAGCCAGTGGACAGGAAGTCTGTAAATTGCTTCCCGTCCCCTGTCTTTTTGCCTAGTTGTGGAGATTATATGAGCTACTCTTTTACCGAAAGAAAACGTATTCGTAAAAGTTTTGGCAAGCGTATCGGCGCATTGCCAGTACCTTTCCTGTTATCCACCCAGTTGGAATCTTTCGCTGCTTTCTTGCAGGCCAACACGCCCGTTGATAAGCGCAAGAGCGAAGGCTTGCAAGCCGCTTTCAATGGCATCTTCCCTATTGAAAGTCATACCAAAAACGCTCGCCTCGAATTTGTCAGCTATATGCTGGGTACGCCTGCATTTGATGTCAAAGAATGTCAACAACGCGGTTTGACCTTCGCTTCACCGCTGCGCGCGCGCGTTCGTCTGACTATCATGGATAAGGAAGCTTCCAAGCCAACGGTAAAAGAGGTGAAGGAACAGGAAGTTTACATGGGTGAAATGCCTTTGATGACGGATACCGGTTCATTCGTTATCAACGGTACCGAGCGCGTAATCGTCTCCCAATTGCATCGTTCGCCCGGTGTGTTTTTTGAACATGACCGGGGCAAAACTCACTCCTCCGGCAAACTGTTGTTCTCTGCCCGCATCATTCCTTACCGTGGTTCATGGCTGGACTTTGAGTTCGATGCCAAGGATTACGTTTATTTCCGTATTGACCGCCGCCGCAAGATGCCGGTCACCATCTTGTTGCGTTCATTGGGTTATAACAATGAAGATATGCTCAAGATGTTCTATGCGTTTGATGCGTTTCATCTGGGTAAAAAGGGCTCTATTCAGTTTGAAGTCGTTGCCGAGCGCCTGAGAGGTGAATTGGCGCGCTTCGATATCGTGGACAAAGCAGGCAACGTAATTGTTGCTCAAGACAAGCGTGTTACTGTGCGTCACATTCGCCAGATGCAGGAAGCGGGTATTGACAAACTTGCCGTGAGTGAAGAGTTTCTGATTGGTCGCGTCGTTGCTAACGATATTGTTGACAAGGAGAGCGGTGAAATCATTGCGAATGCAAATGACGAAATCACCGAAGAGTTGCTGCATAAGTTACAAGAAGCCAATGTATTGAAGTTGCATACGCTGTATACCAACGATCTTGACCACGGTGCTTATATTTCGCAAACATTACGAGCCGATGAAAGTACCGACCAATGGACGGCGCGTGTGGCAATTTATCGCATGATGCGTCCAGGCGAACCTCCAACCGAGGAATCGGTTGAAGGTTTGTTCAATGGTTTGTTCTTCAATGAAGATCGTTATGACTTGTCAGTTGTCGGGCGGATGAAGTTTAATCGTCGCGTTGGACGTGATGAGGTTACTGGATCGAATATTCTTTCAAATGAAGATATTGTCTCCGTGGTACAGATACTCGTTGAGTTGCGCAATGGTCGCGGCGAGATTGATGATATTGATCACTTGGGCAATCGTCGTGTTCGTGCGGTCGGTGAGCTGGCAGAAAATCAATTTCGTGTGGGTTTGGCACGCGTTGAACGCGCTGTCAAGGAGCGTTTAGGTCAGGCAGAGTCAGATAATTTGATGCCGCATGATTTGATCAACGCCAAGCCTATTTCAGCTGCGATTAAGGAATTCTTTGGTTCCAGCCAGTTGTCGCAGTTTATGGATCAGACTAATCCATTGTCGGAAGTGACACACAAGCGTCGTATTTCAGCACTTGGACCTGGCGGTTTGACACGGGAGCGTGCGGGCTTTGAAGTGCGTGACGTTCATCCGACTCACTATGGTCGCGTTTGTCCAATTGAAACACCGGAAGGTCCGAATATTGGCCTGATTAACTCCTTGGCGTTGTACGCGCGCACCAACGAATATGGTTTCATTGAGACACCCTATCGCAAGGTTGAAGGCAGCAAGGTTTCCAATGAAGTGGATTACTTGTCCGCGATTGAAGAAAGTGGCTTTACCATTGCTCAGGCGAACGCGGAGCTGGACAAAGAGGGGCGCTTTACCAATGACATTGTGGATTCACGTTGCCATAACGAATTCGTTTTGGCCGAGCCTGCGGACATCCATTATATGGACGTGTCGCCTTCGCAGGTGGTCTCAGTTGCAGCTTGTCTGATTCCTTTCCTGGAACATGACGATGCGAACCGCGCGTTGATGGGAGCTAATATGTCCCGTCAGGCTGTGCCTTGTCTGCGTGCTGAAAAGCCGCTGGTGGGTACGGGTATCGAGCGCACGGTTGCTTTGGACTCGGGTACGGTGGTTAAGGCAACGCGTGGCGGTCAGATCGACTATGTGGATGCGGGTCGTATCGTGGTTCGAGTCAATGACGAAGAGACCACAGCCGGCGAAGTCGGTGTAGATATTTACAATTTGACCAAGTACACCCGTTCCAATCAGAACACCAATATTAACCAGCGTCCGTTGGTCAAGGTGGGTGATGTCATCGCACGTGAAGATGTGATTGCCGATGGTGCATCTACTGACATGGGTGAGCTGGCATTGGGACAAAACGTGCTGGTCGCGTTTATGCCCTGGAATGGTTATAACTACGAAGATTCAATTCTGATTTCCGAGCGCGTTATCGCCAAGGATCGCTTTACTTCTGTTCACATCGAAGAATTAACCGTGGTTGCGCGTGATACCAAGTTGGGTACGGAAGAAATCACGCGCGATATCCCCAACCTGTCTGAAGTTCAGTTGGGACGCCTGGATGAGTGCGGTATCGTTCATATTGGTGCAGAGGTGGTAGTTGGGGACGTTTTGGTAGGTAAAGTCACACCAAAAGGTGAAACCCAGCTGACACCGGAAGAAAAGTTGTTGCGTGCTATCTTTGGTGAAAAAGCCTCCGATGTTAAAGATACCAGCTTACGCGTTTCAGCCGGTAGTTCCGGTACGGTGATTGATGTACAGGTATTTACCCGTGAAGGGTTGCAACGTGACTCACGTGCGCAACAAATCGTTGATGACGAATTGAATCGTTACAATAAGGATTTGAAGGATCAGATGCGTATTGTCGAAAGCGATGCCTTTGCCCGTCTGGAAAAACTGCTTCTTGATAAGTCTGCCAATGGCGGTCCGAAAAAGCTGGTCAAAGGAAGCCAACTCAGTAAGGAATATCTATCCAGCATCGAGCATCATCAGTGGTTTGATATTCGCGTGGCGGATGACGAAGTTGCCGCTCAAATGGAACAAGTCAAAGACGGTCTGGCTCAGAAACGTCTGGACTTTGAAGCCGCTTTCGAGTTGAAGAAGAGGAAAATGACGCAAGGCGATGAGTTACAGGCGGGTGTACAGAAGATGGTCAAGGTATACGTCGCCGTTAAACGTCGCTTGCAGCCAGGCGACAAAATGGCAGGTCGTCATGGTAATAAGGGTGTCATCTCGCGTATCGTTCCTGTGGAAGATATGCCTTACATGGCAGACGGCACGCCGGCTGATGTGGTGTTAAATCCGCTGGGCGTTCCATCTCGTATGAACATCGGGCAGATTCTTGAAACTCATTTGGGCTGGGCTGCTCATGGCTTGGGCAAGAAGATTGAAAAAATGCTCGAAGATAATGCCAGGGTAATAGAGTTGCGCGGTTTCCTTGATAAGATTTATAACAACAACAATGGTGAGTCTGTTGACTTTACGAAGTTTAGTGACAATGAAATCATTGAGTTGTGCCGTAATCTTCGTAAGGGTGTGCCATTCGCAACCCCGGTGTTTGACGGTGCAAGCGAAGAAGAAATCAAGTACATGCTCGGATTGGCTGATTTGCCATTGTCCGGTCAGACCACGCTATACGATGGTCGCACGGGTGAAGCATTCGATCGTCCGGTAACGGTTGGGTACAAGCATGTTCTCAAGCTGCATCACTTGGTTGATGACAAGATGCACGCCCGTTCAACGGGTCCTTACAGTCTTGTTACACAACAGCCGTTAGGCGGCAAGGCACAGTTCGGTGGACAGCGTTTCGGTGAGATGGAAGTGTGGGCGCTGGAAGCCTATGGCGCGGCTTACACCTTGCAGGAAATGCTCACAGTTAAGTCGGATGACGTGGCGGGACGTACCAAGGTTTATGAAAACATTGTCAAGGGCGAGCACAAGATAGATGCGGGCATGCCTGAATCCTTCAATGTGGTCATCAAGGAAATTCGTTCCTTGGGGATTGATATGGATTTGGAGCGTAACTGAACATAGAGAGTAAGAAGCGGGGGGTGGGAAACAGGCTTTCCCACTCGCTACTCACCACTATCCACTCACCAGTTTTTAGGAGTCACACATGAAATCATTGCTTGATTTGTTTAAACAAGTCACCCAAAAAGAGGAGTTCGATGCTATCAAGATCGGCCTCGCATCACCTGAGAAAATTCGTTCCTGGTCATATGGCGAAGTTAAAAAACCGGAAACCATTAACTATCGAACTTTCAAACCCGAGCGTGATGGTTTGTTTTGTGCCAAAATTTTCGGACCGGTTAAGGACTATGAATGCCTGTGCGGTAAGTACAAGCGTTTGAAGCATCGCGGTGTCATCTGTGAAAAATGTGGGGTTGAAGTCACTTTGTCCAAGGTGCGTCGCGAACGGATGGGACACATTGAGCTGGCTAGCCCAGTTGCGCATATCTGGTTTTTGAAGTCGCTGCCTTCGCGTTTGGGTATGGTTCTGGACATGACGCTACGCGACATAGAGCGCGTATTGTACTTTGAAGCTTATGTTGTGACTGAGCCCGGCATGACACCGTTAAATCGTGGTCAGTTGTTGTCTGAAGATGACTATCTTGCCAAGACAGAAGAATTCGGCGACGAATTCACTGCGTTGATGGGTGCAGAAGGTATTGGCGCGTTACTGTCTGGGCTGGATGTTTGCAGTGAAATTGAAGTTATTCGCGCAGATTTGGCAGCGACCGGCTCTGTTACCAAGATAAAGAAATACGCCAAGCGACTGAAAGTGCTCGAAGCCTTTAATTCCTCGGGTATCAGGCCACAATGGATGGTGATGGAAGTGCTGCCGGTTTTGCCGCCAGAGCTTCGTCCCCTGGTGCCTTTGGATGGCGGTCGTTTTGCGACTTCCGATCTCAATGATTTGTATCGTCGAGTCATCAACCGTAACAACCGTCTGCGCCGTTTGTTGGAGCTTAAAGCCCCGGACATCATTGTGCGTAACGAAAAGCGTATGTTGCAGGAGTCGGTGGATTCGTTGCTTGACAATGGTCGTCGCGGTAAGGCGATGACGGGTGCGAATAAGCGGCAACTGAAATCCCTGGCTGATATGATTAAGGGCAAGAGCGGTCGTTTCCGTCAAAACTTGCTGGGTAAGCGCGTTGACTATTCCGGCCGCTCAGTGATTGTGGTAGGTCCGCAACTCAAGCTGCATCAGTGTGGTTTGCCGAAGAAAATGGCGCTGGAATTATTCAAGCCATTTATTTTCAGCAGGCTGGAAGCATTGGGCTATGCGACTACCATCAAGGCATCCAAGCGCATGGTCGAGACGGAAGAACCTGTCGTGTGGGATATTCTCGAAGAAGTTATTCGCGAACATCCGGTTATGTTGAACCGTGCGCCTACGCTGCACCGTTTGGGTATTCAGGCCTTTGAACCTATCCTGATCGAAGGTAAGGCGATTCAGTTGCACCCTCTGGTTTGTACTGCATTCAATGCCGACTTTGACGGTGACCAGATGGCGGTTCACGTGCCGTTGTCGCTTGAAGCGCAAATGGAATGCCGTACCTTGTTGCTGGCATCGAATAATGTCTTGTCGCCGGCAAACGGTGAACCGATTATTGTTCCATCACAAGACATCGTTTTGGGGCTGTACTATATGACCCGCGAAGATGTGGGCGCGAAGGGTACGGGCTCAATGTTCGCCAATATCGCTGAAGTTTCTCGTGCTTATGAATCGCGTGAGGTTTCTTTACAGGCCAAGGTGATTGTGCGTTTGAAAGAAACGCATAAAGACGCGGAGGGTCAGAGCGTTATTAAACTTGTGCGCCATGAAACGACAGTTGGACGCGCTTTATTGTCCGAAGTTCTGCCGGCTGGTTTGCCCTTCGATTTGATCAATAGGGCAATGAAGAAGAAGGAAATATCACGTCTTATTAACGCAAGTTTCCGGCTGTGTGGTTTGCGCGATACCGTCATTATGGCTGATAACCTGATGTATACCGGTTTCACCTTTGCGACGCGCGCAGGTATCTCAATATGTATTGATGATATGTTGATGCCTCCGCAAAAGAGTACCTTGCTGGATGCGGCAGAAAGAGAAGTCAAAGAAATTCATACGCAGTACACCTCCGGCTTGGTTACTGATGGTGAACGTTACAACAAGGTAGTGGATATTTGGGGGCGCACGGCAGATATGGTCGCCAAGGCGATGATGGATCAGCTCAGTACCGAGCCAGTTTTGGATCGTGTGACGGGTGAACCCATGCTGCAAAACGGCAAGCCGGTGATGCAAGAGTCCATGAACTCCATCTACATGATGGCCGATTCCGGTGCGCGTGGTTCTGCGGCACAGATTCGTCAGTTGGCGGGTATGCGCGGTCTGATGGCCAAGCCCGATGGCTCAATTATTGAAACGCCGATTACCGCGAATTTCCGCGAGGGATTGAGTATGTTGCAATACTTTATTTCCACTCACGGTGCGCGTAAAGGGTTGGCGGATACGGCGTTGAAAACGGCTAACTCTGGTTACCTGACTCGTCGTCTGGTTGACGTTACGCAGGATTTGGTAGTGGTCGAGGATGACTGTAAAACTGAAATCGGTACGCGCATGAAGGCGATTGTCGAGGGCGGTGAAGTGATCGAAGCCTTGCGTGAGCGTATTCTGGGGCGCGTAGTAAGCAAAGATGTTATCAATCCAGATTCTGGCGAAACACTGTATGCCACTGGTGACTTGTTGGATGAGAATGCAGTTGAGCGTATTGAAGCCTTGGGTGTGGATGAAGTTGAAGTTCGCACACCACTGAATTGTGAAACACGTTTTGGGTTGTGTGCCAAGTGTTATGGACGCGACCTGGGCCGAGGATCAATGGTGAATGTCGGTGAGGCAGTTGGCGTGATTGCCGCTCAGTCTATCGGTGAGCCTGGCACCCAGCTGACGATGCGTACCTTCCACGTTGGCGGTGCTGCGTCACGAAATGTGGTGGCCAGCCAGATTGAGAGTAAATCAAACGGGGTGACTAAATATAGTCCCAACATGCGTTTGGTTACCAAGTTAAATGGCGAGTCTATCGTTGTTGCGCGTAGTGCTGAGATCATTGTTGCAGACGACTATGGACGCGAGCGCGAGCGTCATAAAGTGCCATATGGTGCTACCTTGGTGTCCAAGGAAGATAGCGTTGTGCGTGCCGGTGAAGTGTTGGCTACATGGGATCCTCATACACGCCCTATCGTCACGGAATATGCCGGTAAAGTAAGTTTTCAGAACGTCGAAGAAGGCGTCACAGTTGCCAAACAGATTGATGAAGTAACCGGGCTATCAACGCTGGTGGTAATTGACCCTAAACAACGCTCAGGAGCACAAAGCAAGACGGTAGTACGCCCTATGGTGCGCTTGTTTGATGAAACTGGTGAAGAGGTTAAGTTGTCCGGTACGGATACCGCTGTAAGTGTGACTTTCCAGACAGGATGTATCATCACTGTGGATGATGGGCAACAAGTCGGTGTAGGTGACGTTCTGGCGCGCATTCCTCAGGAATCCAGCAAGACTCGTGATATTACCGGTGGTTTGCCTCGCGTAGCCGAATTGTTCGAGGCGCGTATTCCAAAGGATGCTGGTCTGTTGGCTGAATGTACTGGAACAGTGTCCTTCGGCAAGGAAACCAAGGGTAAACAGCGTCTGGTCATTACCGATGGGGAGGGGATTGCCAATGAGTTCCTGATTCCAAAGGAAAAGCATGTTCTGGCGCATGATGGTCAGCTTGTGACACGCGGTGAAATGATCGTTGACGGACCTGCCGATCCGCATGACATCCTGAGATTGTTGGGTGTGGCTACATTGGCGCGTTATATAACCGACGAAGTTCAGGAAGTATATCGTTTGCAAGGCGTAAAGATTAACGACAAGCATATCGAAGTTATCGTGCGTCAGATGCTACGTCGTGTGCAAATCGTTGAGCCAGGTCAGACTCGTTTCATCGTCGGCGAGCAAGTTGAACGTGCCGATTTGTTGAAAGAAAACGAAGATATGGCGGCTGCTGACAAAAAACCGGCCACCTTCAATTTTATGTTACTGGGTATCACCAAGGCTTCACTTTCAACGGATTCATTTATCTCGGCTGCATCTTTCCAGGAAACGACTCGTGTCTTGACCGAAGCTGCAATCATGGGTAAACGTGATGAACTCCGAGGTTTGAAAGAGAACGTAATCGTCGGGCGCTTGATTCCGGCAGGTACGGGCTTGGCATATCACACAAATCGCCGCAAGCAACGTCTGGGTATTGATATTGCTCCAGATCGCAGTTTGAGTGAGGCGGAGGTCGTTGTTGCAGATGAGTCGCTTGACAACGAAGTGGTTTCTGAATAGAATTCGCAACCTTTTTACCGTCGCTGTGCGTTGAATTTTTGTCATTGCGATAGTATCTATTTGTTTTATTTGATTTTAACGGAATTTTAGCAATCAATTTAGGATGTATAAATAATGCCAACCATTAATCAGTTGATCCGCAAGCCGCGTGTCGCGATCGTAGAAAAGAGCAAGGTACCCGCACTCGCCGGTTGCCCGCAAAAGCGTGGTGTCTGTACTCGTGTGTATACCACAACTCCAAAAAAGCCTAACTCTGCGTTGCGTAAAGTGGCCAAGGTTCGTCTGACTAATGGTTTTGAGGTGATTAGTTATATTGGCGGTGAAGGCCACAATCTGCAGGAACACTCGGTTGTGTTATTGCGTGGTGGTCGTGTAAAAGACTTGCCTGGTGTTCGTTACCATATGGTGCGCGGTAGTTTGGATACGGCTGGCGTGAAAGATCGTAAGCAATCTCGTTCCAAATACGGTACCAAGCGCGCTAAGAAATAATTCTTGGTGTCTGTAGTTATTGAGTAATTTATTTAGAGGTTAGATATGCCAAGACGTAGAGAAGTCCCCAAACGCGAAGTTCTTCCTGATCCAAAATTTGGTAACCAGGATTTGTCAAAGTTCGTTAATGTGTTAATGACGGCTGGTAAAAAATCAGTTGCCGAGCGAATTTTGTACGGCGCATTGGAGCAAGTTGCTAAAAAGACCGGCAAGGATGCGATCGAAATTTTTAACCTGGCTTTGAACAATGCTAAGCCTCAGGTTGAAGTCAAGAGCCGTCGCGTCGGTGGTGCAAACTATCAGGTGCCTGTTGAGGTTCGTCCTTCTCGTCGTATGGCCTTGTCTATGCGCTGGTTGCGTGAAGCTGCACGCAAGCGTGGTGAAAAATCCATGGGGATGCGCTTGGCTGGTGAGTTGGTTGATGCTTCTGAAGGTCGTGGTGGCGCTGTCAAGAAGCGTGAAGAAGTTCACCGTATGGCTGAAGCAAACAAGGCTTTCTCGCATTTCCGTTTCTAATCAAATAGTTAGGTATTTATCGTGTCCCGTAAAACTCCCATTCAGCATTACCGCAACATTGGTATCAGTGCGCATATTGACGCAGGTAAGACGACTACGACTGAGCGGATTTTGTATTACACAGGTGTCAATCACAAAATCGGCGAAGTGCATGATGGTGCTGCTACCATGGATTGGATGGAGCAAGAGCAGGAGCGCGGTATTACCATTACTTCTGCTGCCACTACTTGTTTTTGGAGCGGGATGGAAAATAATTTTCCACAACATCGCTTCAATATCATTGATACTCCGGGGCACGTAGATTTCACGATTGAAGTTGAACGTTCCATGCGTGTGCTGGATGGCGCATGTATGGTTTATTGTGCGGTAGGTGGTGTTCAGCCTCAATCCGAAACGGTGTGGAGGCAAGCCAATAAGTACAAGGTTCCTCGCCTAGCGTTCGTCAATAAAATGGATCGTCAAGGTGCGAACTTCTTCAAGGTCTATGACCAAATGAAGACTCGTTTGCGTGCCAATCCCGTCGCTATTGTTATCCCTATCGGTGCAGAAGATAAGTTTGAGGGTGTGGTTGATCTGATCAAGATGCGCGCAATCTATTGGGATGAAGCTTCTCAAGGAATGAAGTTCGATTACCGTGAAATCCCTGCTGAGCTGCAAGATTTGGCTGTTGAGTGGCGTGAAAAGATGGTCGAATCTGCGGCTGAGGCTTCGGAAGAGTTGATGAATAGCTACTTGGAAAATGGCGATTTGACTGAAGAAGAGATTGTTTTGGGTATTCGTACGCGCACTATCGGATGTGAAATTCAGCCGATGCTGTGCGGTACCGCTTTTAAGAATAAGGGCGTTCAACGTATGTTGGATGCCGTTATTCAGTTCCTGCCTGCGCCTGTAGATATTCCCGATGTGACGGGTGAAACCGAAGGTGGCGAACCTGCTAGTCGTAAAGCAGATGATTCTGAGAAATTCTCGGCTCTGGCGTTCAAATTGATGACGGATCCGTATGTGGGTCAGCTTACTTTTGTGCGTGTTTATTCGGGTGTCTTGAATAAAGGCGATACCGTTTATAACTCTGTTAAGGGCAAAAAAGAACGTATCGGTCGGATTGTGCAAATGCATGCAAACAATCGCGTTGAAGTGGATGAAATTCTGGCGGGTGATATTGCCGCTTGCATCGGTTTGAAAGATGTAACGACTGGCGATTCCTTGTGCGATATTGATAAGCCGATCATCTTGGAGCGCATGGTGTTTCCTGAGCCTGTTATTCACGTTGCAGTTGAGCCTAAAACCAAAGCTGACCAGGAAAAGATGGGGTTGGCATTGGGGCGCCTGGCGGCTGAAGATCCATCGTTCCGAGTGCGTACTGATGAAGAGTCAGGTCAGACGATTATGTCTGGCATGGGTGAGTTGCATCTGGAAATTCTGGTTGATCGTATGCGGCGTGAGTTTGGGGTGGAAGCCAATGTTGGCGCTCCTCAAGTTGCGTACCGTGAAGCGATTCGCAAGGTGGTTGAAACAGAAGGTAAATTTGTTAAGCAGTCAGGTGGTAAAGGGCAGTACGGTCATGTTTGGTTGAAGATGGAGCCAAATGAAGCTGGTAAAGGCTTCGAGTTCGTTGATGCAATCAAGGGCGGTAGCGTGCCGCGTGAGTTTATTCCTGCTGTTGAAAAGGGCTTGCGTGAAACCCTGCCGAACGGTGTGCTGGCTGGTTTCCCGGTTGTTGATGTTAAAGTTACCTTGTTTGACGGTTCGTACCATGATGTTGACTCGAATGAAAATGCCTTCAAAATGGCAGCTTCAATGGGTTTCAAGGATGGTATGCGTAAGGCAAGTCCGGTACTGCTTGAACCGATGATGGCTGTAGAAGTTGAAACACCCGAAGATTATGCGGGAACTGTGATGGGCGATCTTTCTTCTCGTCGCGGCATGGTGCAAGGAATGGATGACATGATGGGTGGTGGCAAGTCTATTAAGGCTGAAGTTCCTTTGGCTGAAATGTTTGGCTATTCAACTTCGTTGCGTTCTGCAACTCAAGGCCGGGCAACCTATACCATGGAATTCAAACATTATTCAGAGGCACCCAAGAGTGTCGCTGAAGCTATTATGAATACCAAGAAATAATTTAAATTAGTCGGAGAATATAATCATGGCAAAAAGTAAATATGAACGAACCAAGCCGCATGTAAACGTAGGCACGATTGGTCACGTTGACCACGGTAAAACGACGCTGACAGCGGCGATCACCATGGTGTTGTGCAAGAAGTTTGGTG
>PEUR01000116.1 GCA_002780675.1 Gallionellales bacterium CG03_land_8_20_14_0_80_55_15
TCTGCAGTTCGACTTCAAGTGCAGCGCGGGCGTTGATCGTTTCCTGCATCTCGGGATCAAAGAAGCGCAAGGTATTACGCCCCGCTTTCTTGGACTGGTACATGGCGATGTCGGCGTGTTTCAACAGTTCGTCCGTGGACAAATGATGGTCGCTGAACAGAATCGCGCCAATACTGGGAGAATTATGGTAAGCATGTTCGGCAAGCTGGTAAGGCTGATTGAGCGTGGCGATAATTTTATCGCCGATGGCTTCCGTCTGCGCAGCCGCCTCAAGTGGCTGTTTGCTCAAGCCTTCCAGCATCACCACAAACTCATCCCCGCCCAGACGTGCCACCGTATCGCACCCGCGCACACAACACCCTAGCCTGAGTGCGACTTGCTGCAGCAGCAGGTCGCCGATGTCATGACCCAGGGTGTCGTTGAGCGTCTTGAAATTGTCCAGATCAATGAACAGCAGCGCGCCCCCATTGCCACTCCGGGTACTGGAAACCAATGCCTGATCGAGCCTGTCCATCAGTAACCGCCGGTTGGGCAAATTGGTCAGCGGGTCATAAAATGCCAGATGTTTAATCTGGTCTGCCGCTGCCACGCTCGCAGTGATGTCGTTGAATATGCAAATGTAATTCGTGACGATGCCGCCCTCATCTTTCACGGCAGTGATGGTGAGAAACTCTGGATAGAGTTCGCCATTCTTGCGCCGATTCCAGATTTCACCCTTCCATTTACCCGTGTTATTGATGCCCTCCCACATAGCCGCATAGAAGCGAGCATCCTGGCGGCCAGAGCTGAGCAAGCGCGGATTCTGGCCGATAACCTCCCCGGCGGAGTATCCGGTGATGTCGGTAAAAGCGCGGTTTACGCGGATGATGGCAGCATCGGTATCGGTGATGAAGATGCCCTCCTGGGATTCAAAGGTGGTGGCGGCAATGTGAAGATTGGTCTGGGCGCGATCACTCTCAACAACGAGTTGCAGCAGGTTGGCATAGCGGCCAATCAGAATAATTTCATGTTCAGTGGGGAGGGCTGGCTGCTGATGATAGATGGCGAAAGTACCCAGCACTCGCCCATCTTTGTCTTTGAATGGTTGCGACCAGCAGGATTGCACACCCGCCTGACGCGCAAGTTCACGGAACATTGGCGGCCAAAAAGGATGCTTCTGCACATCTTCGACAACGACACGTTCGCCCCGAAACGCAGCTGTGCCACAGGAACCCATTCCTTCGCCAATAGGCAAGCCATCAACCGCCTGATTATAGAAGTCTGGCAGACTGGGGGCAGCCCCGTGGCGCAGATGCAGACCGTCGTTATCCATCAGCAAAATAGCGCAGATCATGCTCGGATGCAGCGCTTCAATCTGGTGTACCAGGTCATTCAGCATCACCGGCAAGGCGGTGTGTTGATTGATCCGAAACAGCGTCTGGTTGTGCAGCTCCAGTTCGCTGGTACGGTTGCGCAGCACTTCTTCAGCCTGTTTGCGCTCGGTAATGTCCTGAACGACGGTAATACCCCCCACGATCCTTCCGCTGGCATCGCGTGCCGGCGCTGAAGTCATGGCTACCCAGCCGTCGGCTTCGCTGAAGGTCGCGCGATAAAACCCCTCGTAATAGGCATTCTCGCCTTGTAAAGCCCGTCGCATGGAGGGTAGCACGGACTGATCCTTAAGCCGTTTCATGTCCAATCCGGCGAGATGTTCGGTCGAGGAATGCAGAATCTCGGCGAAGCGGTCGTTGCAATAGGTGATGACGAGGTCAAGGTCATAATGAAAAAAGCCGACAGGCGAATGGGTCAGCAATAAGCGGTAGCGTTCTTCGCTGGCTCTGACGACTTCCTCGCGGTCGGCGGCTTCCAGATGCAGGGCGATGTTTTCATGGATATTCCGGTTGATATGGCGCAGGCTCATCACCATAAAGCCAATATACAGCAAGGCCGCCATCGCCATTGCGATAGACTGGCTATCCCCATCGAGCAACAGGCGGACGAACAGTGGAGCGATCATCAGCGTTGAAAATACCAGACCACTCAGCAGATCGGCTGAATAGGACACCACGCCACCCGCCGTCAGACCGGTCAGCATAAAGATCAGAAACATCTGCTGTTGTTGATAAGCGGCAGGAAACAGTGCAAACCCCGCCGCACCCCACACCAGGCCTGCTGCCAGCACGCCCACACGAAACCTCACCAGCCAGACATGAGATGCCGTATTTTTTTCTGCGCGCCGATAAGCCACCACGAGCGCGATGCGCGCCAGCGTGACCAACACAATCAGCGCAAACCAGACGAAAATCACCTCATGGTCAACGACCTTCCATTGCATGACAGCCAGCAGCGCGGCAAGCAGCGTGCTGGTCGCCAATGACATATTGCAGGCCGCAAACATCTGCCGCGTCTGCGTCGCTTGTATGGCGTTCTGTTTGTCCAGATTGTTCATCGTTAAAACCCTTGTTTTCCGGGAGTGTAACTCATCAATTCGCTATCCCTTTTCAAGGGCTATCTCATCATCCCCGGCACAGCGCTTCCCCATCCCCACCCCAACCTCCCCTTGAAGGGGAGGGAGTGGATTCCTCTCCCTTCAAGGGGAAGAGCGTTAGCGAGGGGGCAATGAGGCGGGGGATGGGGTCGTGATTACGGAAATTTAAGCGTTTCTCTCTCCCACACCAGTTAATCACGAGATAGCCAAGATCAGCGCACATTGTGACATAGTCATTTTCAATAATGTCGTTAACGTGTCACTACGACACAGCCCATTTAACGGGTACAGAGACTAATCGAGACCATAATCAGACTTTCTCAGGCCATAGCTGGCGACCCTGCAAGACACGCACAATACTGTTATGCGGCTTTAACTCGAAAGTCGCGCATAAAACTATGTGATCCGCAATTTCAGGCAGGCCATGCCTGCGATGTGTGTAGTACGCGAATAATTTCAACCCGCTTTGCTTTGGGGTGGACGCGATAGATTACGACAAAATTTGTCCTGGCGATAACCAACTCGCGTGTGCCTTTCTTGCGTCCAGCGTGGCCTATTTCTGGATGCACGGCAAGCTGGTTAACTTGAGCCTCGATGCGGCTGTCTTGATCAATAGCAGCCCTCAGGTTTTCTTCCGCGATGTAATCAATCAGCTCATCCCTGTTCGCCATTGCCTTGGGTAGCCATGCAATTAACATGCTGCGGCCTCAAGGCGTTTCTCCAACGCCCGGCGCTTGTCTGCAAAGTGTTGTTGAGCTTCCTCATTGGAAACCCATTTCGTGTTTGGATCGTCGGCTTCCTTGATGCCTTCCTCGATCTGCGAACGGAACCATGTGTCATAGGCTGCGGCCTCGTGAGCGTGCTTCAACCGTTCGGCAGAATCGGGGCGCGCTTGGCGCGTAACATCGTCCTTGCTGAAGTTGCTGGCATCAAGACTATCTAACTTGAAAATCCGTAGCTCATTGGTGACGTAACCCATGCAAGCATCAAGACTGCGCCACTTGCGCGGCTTGTCGGTTCTTTGTGTGCCTAGCGGTTTTTCTGTCATTCCTATCTTGAGCATGATAGACCATCCGCCGGGTTGGCCAATAATGGAAGCGCCTCGAATAGCGCAAGCCTCGACCATCTGACGGGCTAATGCCGTGTCTATTGTGTTGCTCATGTTTAATCCCCACTCCGATGATTGAAATCTAACGGGCATGGAAATGTGACCACCCCTGAGCAATTTGTCACCAGCCTTCAGGCTGGTGGATTTAGGCGGGGAGGGGTTTGCATCCCCTCCCCTACGCACCCTT
>PEUR01000183.1 GCA_002780675.1 Gallionellales bacterium CG03_land_8_20_14_0_80_55_15
CGCCGGGGAATGGAAACGCGCCCATGCGCCGCAACGGGTGCTGGCGTGGCTGGCACGTTTCCACGCCTGGAAGCGCGGCTGATATGAAACTCTCCGTCGTAATCCCGATGCTCAATGAGGCTGCGCAGTTGCCGGAGTTATTCGCGCACCTGTTACCGTTGTGCAGAGCGGGTTGCGAGATTATTTTTGCCGATGGTGGCAGTACCGACGGATCGGACAAATTAGCCGAAATCGCCGGATTCACCGTGGTGAAGGCGGCTCGTGGCAGAGCTCGGCAGATGAATGCGGGGGCATTACAGGCGAGCGGTGATGTGTTGTTATTTCTTCACGCTGACACGCGCTTGCCGCAAGGCGCGCCGCATCATGTCGTAAGGGCATTGAAGGAAGGTGCTTGCTGCTGGGGACGCTTCGATGTGTGCATTTTCGGTCGTCCTTTCATGCTGCGCGTGGTAAGCCAGATGATGAATTGGCGCTCCCGGCTGACGGGTATCGCCACCGGTGACCAGGCGATGTTTGTGCGCCGTGATGCCTTCCGACAAGTCGGCAATTTCCCGCTACAACCGCTGATGGAAGACATCGAATTGAGCAAACGCCTGAAAGAAATCTCACCGCCCGCTTGCCTCACGCAGTGCGTCACCACCTCTGGCCGGCGCTGGGAAACGCACGGCGTGTGGCACACCATTTTCCTCATGTGGCGGCTGCGCTGGGCCTATTGGCGCGGCGTGAATGCAGAAGTATTGGCGGGACAGTACCGATGAATGACCCGCTGACAAATTCCGTGCGCATCCTTATTTTTGCCAAGGCACCAGAAGCCGGGATGGCAAAAACCCGGCTAATTCCTGCGCTGGGCGCACAAGGCGCTGCCGAGCTGGCACGGCAGATGTTGTACAGCACGCTCGATGCGGCTATTGCCGCCAACCTGGGCTCGGTCGAATTGTGCGTGACTCCGGCGATTGACGACAGGGGGTGGCAAGATGCTCCCCTCCCTGCGGGGATTGAGATTTCGGCGCAAGAGGAGGGCGATCTGGGCGCACGCATGGCGCGCGCCGCCGAGCGTGGATTGGCAAACGCGCCAAGCGTTCTGTTGATCGGCACAGACTGTGTGGAAATGTCCGCCGCGCTATTGCGTGAAGCGGCAAAGGCATTGCAGGAACGGGATGCCGTCATCCATTGCACCGCTGACGGCGGGTATGCCTTGCTGGGCTTGAAGCGTTTTGACCCCTCGCTGTTTAATGATATAGCCTGGAGTAAGAATACGGTTGCCGGTACGACCATCGAACGTATCACGCGGCTAGGCTGGTCATATCAGGTAGGGGCAGAGTTGCACGATGTGGATGAGCCGCAGGATTTGACGGCGGCGGTCTGTCGGAAATGGTCAGCCAAACTAACGGCTGAATTCGCGGCTTACCGGGAGACGTATTTTTAACTGAGGTTTCTTGGAAAATTGATCATGGACAAAATAGATATAGCACCTCCCTGTCTGCTGGTGATTCTCGGCGCGGCGGGAGACCTCACTCGACGCAAGCTGATGCCGACGCTTTATGCCATGCACATCGCCGGGCATCTGCCTCCCTCCTTCGCTATTCTGGGCATGGCGCGTTCCGAGATGGATGACGCGGCGTTCCGTGCTGCAATGCGCACCGCCTGCGAGACTTTTGGCGACCCGCCGGAGGATGCGGGGTGGCAATCCTTCGCAGACCGGCTGCATTACCAGACGGGCAATTTCAATGATGCCGATGCCTATCGGGCGCTGGCGGGGCGCGTTACCGAATTGGACGCGCGTCATGCCACCGGCGGCAACCGTATGTTCTTTCTCGCTACACTGCCCAGCCTTTATGCTGCCATCGCCACTCAACTGGGCGCAGCGGGACTGGTGCATCTCGACCCGCAAGGCCCGTTCAGCCGGGTGTTGATCGAAAAGCCGTTCGGCCATGATTTGAGTAGTGCCCAAGCCTTGAACCACGCCTTGCACGAAGTGTTCCGCGAGGAACAGATATTCCGCATTGACCACTATTTGGGCAAGGAAACCGTGCAGAACATTCTGGTGCTGCGCTTTGCCAACGCGGTGTTTGAGCCGCTATGGAATCGGCAACATATTGATTATGTTCAAATTAGTGCTGCTGAACACATCGGCGTAGGCAGTCGCGGCGGGTATTACGAAGAATCCGGCGTGTTGCGCGATATGGTGCAGAACCACTTGCTGCAACTGCTGGCGCTGGTCGCTATGGAAGCGCCGCTGAATTTTAGCGCCGACCGGGTGCGCGACCGCAAGGTGGATGTGTTCCGTGCCTTGCGCACGATGCTGGGTGAAGAGACCTATCACGACGTGGTGCTGGGGCAGTATGCCCCCTCCGCCGACGGCTCTCTGCCGGGCTATCATCAGGAAGCGGGGGTTGCCCCTGACTCCGTGACCCCCACTTTTGCCGCTCTCAAGGTGCATGTGGATAATTGGCGCTGGCAGGGTGTGCCTTTCTACCTGCGTACCGGCAAGCGTCTCGCCAAAGGCTGTGCTGAAGTGGTGGTGCAGTTTCGCAGCATCCCGTTTTGCGTGTTCGGCGAGGAACAGGCCTGCGCCCGGATTGCCCCCAACCGGCTGGTGCTGTCTATCCAGCCTGAAGAATCCATTCATCTGGAATTTGCCACCAAAGTTCCCGGCAATGGTCTGGCCGTGGATACGGCGCGTATGCACTTTGGCTTCAATGATCGCTACCCCGATGCGCCCCCTCCCTATCAGCGTTTGCTGCTGGATGCCCTGCGCGGCGAACAGTTGTTATTTTCCCGTGCCGACGGGGTGGAAATGAGTTGGCACTTCATTACCCCGATACTGGAGGCTTACGCCGATGGCATCCATCCCGATGCCAGACCTTATCCTTATCCGGCTGGTAGCCAGGGACCGGTAGCGGCAGATGAGCTGCTGGCGCAGGACAGTCATAACTGGCAAAGGCTGGGAGGCGTGTAAAGCAGCTTGGCATTTGCCGTACATTACGCATTAAGAGTTGGTTTATTCGTTGCTTGACTTGAAAAGGGCACATCATGAGCAATTTGCTGGAACAACTGAAAACCATGACGACTATTGTTGCCGATACGGGCGACATAGCCGCGATACGCGCGAACCGTCCACAGGACGCAACCACGAATCCTTCTTTGTTGCTCAAGGCCGCCACGTTGCCGGAATACCTTCCGCTGATCGAGGATGCGCTCGTCTGGGCAAAATTACAAAGCAATGAGCGCGAGCAGCAGGCACACGATGCGATGGACAAGCTGGCGGTCAATGTCGGGCTGGAAGTGCTGAAATATGTACCCGGACGCATCTCGACGGAAGTGGATGCGCGGCTGTCTTTTGATACGGCGGCCAGCATCAACAAGGCACAGAAGCTGATCGGTCTTTATAACGCGGCGGGTATCAACAATGACCGGGTATTTATCAAAATCGCCTCGACCTGGGAAGGCATCCGCGCCGCAGAAATTCTCGAACGCGAGGGGATCAACTGCAACCTTACCCTGCTGTTCGGTTTTGCCCAGGCGCGCGCCTGTGCCGAAGCGGGTGCGACGCTGATCTCGCCTTTTGTCGGGCGCATTCTGGACTGGCACAAAGCCAAAAGCGGGGGGGATTTTACGGCGGAAGAAGATCCCGGCGTGCTGTCGGTGCAGAGGATTTATACCTATTACAAGGCGCACGGTTACCCGACCATCGTGATGGGCGCATCGTTTCGTAACAGGAATGAAATCATCGCGTTAGCCGGATGCGACCGACTGACCATTGCACCTGCTTTACTGAAAGAACTGGAAGCCACGCAAGGATCGCTGG
>PEUR01000169.1:0-1556 GCA_002780675.1 Gallionellales bacterium CG03_land_8_20_14_0_80_55_15
TTGATGCCCACCGGGCATCATTCCTGCGAAAACCACTTCATTATCAGGGGTGGCAATATGCCATGCCTGTTAGGATAACGATCGGATTAACGCCGACGTTTTGTCCAACGCCGCCATTGCTTCGGCGATAAGACCCGCGATTCCTTCGTCCGCGCCTTGTTTAGCCGCAAAGGCATCGCTGATAAGACGCGCGCCGAGGCACAGCCGCAAGGCGCTCACCGCGATGCCATCGCGTGTCCCGCAAGCGACTGGCTGACCGAGTTGGCAGCGCAACCCGGCCTCACCAATATCAACCGGCAACTGCTGATAAATCTGCTGCGTTTCTGCGCGATTTAACGGCACACGCGCCCCCGCACAATCGGCGCGATAAAGCAGCAACGGGAAAATAGTCTGGATTTGATCCCAGCCTTGCGCCCCGCTGCCGCGCGCTAACGGGTGCACGTTCAAAGGCTCGAAACACGGATCGTTATTCAGCCTGTCGGTGATGGCCTGTGCGAAGGCTTGCATAAAGTCAAAAATCACGGTCTGCGGCACGGCATTAAAGCGGCGGTTTTCTGCCAGCGCCGCTTCCCAGCGCAATAGCAAACCGAAATTAACCGTCATGCTTGCCTCGTGCGGCCGCAGATTCAATCTTTGCGCGACTTGTTCAGGTAACAGCAGCGCGGCAGAAAATGACGGCCCGGTAAGGAATTTTGAACCGGTCACCGCGACCATGAAACCTCGTTGCAAATAGGCGCGCAAGGTCGGGGGAGCGAGGCGTAACTGGCAGGCATCCACCAGCACGTCGAGCCTGTCAGCATGACGCTGGTGCAACCCGACAACACAGTCCGGACTGGGTGCAATCAATCCCGTCTTGCTTTGATCCACCATCACCAGCAGTACGCGCGCGCCCGACCTGACCGCCCTCTCCACCCTTCCGGCAACCTCTGCATCCAGGTCTGCCAGCGGTCGCGGCATCCCGTCGGCCAGGCGCAGCGGCACGGACCAAACTTGAGCATTTTTCACTTGCAAGGCCGCCGCCACGCCACTGCCCGTTTCACTTTCCGCCACCATGACGACGGATAGCGGCCGGTCAGTGCTGTTTGCCACTGAGCGTGCGACCAGCGTATGGACATCTGTGCCGGAAGTGGCAAACTCCAGCGCCACGCCTGCGTCAGCAAGACCGAATGCTGCCAGCAATTCCAGCCGGATGCGCTGCAATTCACGGGCATAGATGACTGCCTGCGATGCTGTTCCTGACTCTTGCGACAACCGTTCGCGCAACGCCTCTGCCGCTGCAAAGCCTGCCGGAGAAATCACCGAGGCAGTGGAAGAACCAAACGCCAGCAAAGATGCATCGGGATAAGGCCGACAAGCGTATTTGTTCAAGCCGCTTTGCGGGTCGAGCGCGATACGCGCATCGCCCCCGCAGACCAGTAACTGCCGGATAGGCGGCAGGGATGCACCGTTGACCTTCCGTTGCAACGGGATGACCGCGCAGCCTGGATTCCGGCCTACGCCGGGATGACGCGGCAAGGAATTAACCAAAAAATTAACTGGACACATCTCAGGTGGGC
>PEUR01000169.1:1650-1919 GCA_002780675.1 Gallionellales bacterium CG03_land_8_20_14_0_80_55_15
TCGCATGTACGATCATGCAGCTATCTACTTCAAAAATAAGCAGTTTTCCATCGGGGGTCTCGGCGCAATCCACGCCGAAATAATCCAGCCCTATCCGCCTGTTGATCTCCCGCAACGCTGCGGCATGACGCACGGCAAACCCTTCATCAAATTCCGCCATGAAGCGCGCTTCCTCGTCGCGTTTCTCGGCACTTTCCGCCATGCCCGCATTCAGGTAATGGATCATCCAGTGCGCGGATATGCCCATATGCGCGACAAACGGGCGACCG
>PEUR01000169.1:1992-3885 GCA_002780675.1 Gallionellales bacterium CG03_land_8_20_14_0_80_55_15
ACTCACTTTGTGTCGCGCTGCTCAAATACTCAGCCAGTGCCGCCGCATCCGCCAGCCTGTCCAGACCATGCCCGGCATGGGAATCTACCGGACGGACGATCACGGGAAAATCCCCGTCGCCCAGCACGGTGGCAAACGAACGTTCGCCGCGACTGACCTGTTCCAGCACCGACCGCCCTACTCTCACGGTAACCGGCATATCCACCCCGGTCACTTCCTTGAGCAAGGCGCAATTATGATCGCGCGACAGCCGCGCAATACGCGCCGGATCGTTGACTACCGGACGCGGCCAGGCAGCAAGCGCATCGCTTAGCTTATTGAGCAGCGGGATATTTTGCTCGTTTTCTGCAACCGCGACGAACAGCACATCGTGCTCTGGAAAATGCCTGAACGCATCCAGTTCGTCCGTCACATACACGATGTCGAGTGCGACATCGGCATCTTCCAGCAAAAATTCGATGGGTGAATTAGCCATCAAATCTCCCGCGCCCATCACGGCAAGCAGACGGATAGCGGCACGGCCTCTATCGCCCAGTCCACGCTGCATGGGCGGCGCATATAGCCGCTGGTTGAGCAATACTAGGGATTGCATCTCCAGCGCCAGCTCGCGCTCGCCCCTAAGTTGCAGGACGATAGACAAATCCAGCAGCGCATTGGCATCCGCCGTGCGTGGCTCAGTGCCGGCACGGGCAATCAGTTGCGTGCCAAGCGGTGCGAGATCAACGCCGGAAAAAGCCATGCGCATCAGGCTTGCCAGACCAATCAAGGGGTGTGCCAGAGGTTGTATAAAGACATCGGTTTTCATCTGGTTTCCCTATATGAGTGAGGTTTGCCCTGGAGCACCGCCGCAAAAGTCAGCGTGGCATCTACCAGCGCGTCTATGTCGGCGGCGGTGGTACGGTGATTGACGATGGCCGCGCGGATCGCGATCTGGCCGTTAAGGGTGGTAGCCGACGGGGCGGCGATGCCCGATTCCTGAAGGGCGACCACGAGGGCGGCGTTTAAGGTGTTGGCATCTGCGCCGCGATAACGAAAACAGACGATATTCAGCGCGACGGGGGCTAACAATTCCAGTTCGGGCGTAGCTTCAACACGCTGGCGCAGATAACGCGCCAATGCGCAGGTATGCGAGATGACCTGTCCCAGCTTGTCCGCCCCATACACTTGCAGGGTGAACCAGGTTTTTAGCGCGCGGAAACTGCGCGACAAATCTGGCCCGAAATCGCACGGCCAGGGCGAATCCGCCGCCATGCCGTGCGTCTCGCGATGCAAATAGGCGGCAGGCGAGGCAAATGTGCCGCGCTGCAATGCCCCGTCGCGCACCAGCACAAACCCCGCGTCGTAAGGCACTTGCCCCCATTTGTGAAAATCGAAGGCGATAGAATCGGCTCGTTCCATGCCCTGTAACAGCGGCGCAATATCGGCAGCCAGCTTGCCCAACGCGCCGAATGCGCCATCAACGTGAAACCAGACCCGCTCGCGGCGCGCAATATCGGCGATGGCGGCAAGCGGATCAATCGCCCCGACATCCACCGTGCCCGCCGTGGCAGCGATAAAAAAGGGTATCAAACCTGCCGCCTGATCCGCCGCAATAGCGCGTTCGAGTGCGCCAGTGTCCATCTGATGCAGCGCATTGACCGGAATCCGGCGCAATGCCGCCGTGCCGATACCCGCCATTTCCAGCGCCTGCGCGATGCTGACATGCCCGCTGACCGAGGCATAAGCGGTCAGCCTATGCCCATCGGCCAAGCCTTCTTCGCGCACCGCCCGCCCCAGCGCGGCAGTACGCGCGACCAGCACGCTGATAAAATTAGCCATGGAAGTGCCGGTAACAAACAGCCCGCCAGCCGTTTCGGGAAAACCGAACAACTCGCGCACCCAGCGCACCATCTG
>PEUR01000184.1 GCA_002780675.1 Gallionellales bacterium CG03_land_8_20_14_0_80_55_15
TTAAAGGAAATCTACTGCAAATTCGCCTGGACGGCGCATATTTCACCGCTTTCTTGGTCAATAGAACAACTATTGACCAAGAAACCAGCAAAATCTGCCCTCGCCCAGCCAAATTTTCGCTACGATTCTTCAAGTCCGACAGACTCCTAGCCAGCCAAACCCTTCATCGTCTCTACCGCCAGACACAAATCTTCCCATGCGCTGGCTTTTTCGGTCGGCTTACGCAACAAGTAGGCAGGATGATAGGTGACGATCAGCGGGATGCCTGCATAGTCATACACTCTGCCGCGCAGGGTAGCGAGCGTAGCATCCGAATTCAGCAGTGAGGTTGCCGCAGTCTTGCCCATGGCCACGATCAGCTTGGGTTGAAGCAAACCGATTTGCCGCTTCAAGTAGGGCAAACAAGCCGCGATCTCGCCGATATGGGGCGTGCGATCTTGCGGGGGACGACACTTGACGACATTGGCGATGTACACGTTTGCGCCGCGACGGAGTTTAATCGCCATCAGCATGTTATCCAGCAACTTGCCCGATTCACCCACAAACGGTTCATTCCGCGCATCTTCCTCTGCGCCCGGCGCTTCACCGACAAACAGCCAGTCGGCGTGTTCGTCGCCCGTGCCAAACACCGGTTGCGCACACCCCGCGCGCAGCCTGCAATCGTTGCAGTCCCGCACCTTTTCCTTGAGTTCCGGCCAATCCAGTCTAGCCAACGCCCCGCCCGCATGTTTGCGCTGAAATTCCAGCAGCGAGTCTTTACGCGCTTGCAGTGCAATAGCGGAATTCTCGGTCGCCGCCTCATGGTTGGCAGACAGGGAAAAAATATCGGTTTCTGACACCCGCGCGGAACTATCCGGCATCTCATCGCGGACGTGCGGCGGAACGGCATCAAGGGCGGGGGTGACCTCACTCGCCTGAATGATCGCCTCGGGCGCTACGCGATGCGTTATGGCAGGGTTTTCCGCTCCGGCGGCATTCGACACCGCAACGACAGGCAGCTCGTCCTGCGCTGCAACAGGCAAATCGCGCCGCACCCACAAGGGGTACAGATTCAACTCGCGCAACATCGCTTCACGTCTATCCATTTGATTTTATTGATAAATTACATGCCATCACGATTGCATCCTCGCACCCGTGCGCATTGTGGTAATAAGCGCGCCGTAAGCCGATTTCGGCAAATCCGGCGCTACGATACAACGCGATCGCGGGCGTATTGCCCGCACGCACTTCCAAAAACACCCGCGCCCAGTCCCTGGCTGCGCCCAGCTCCCGCATCGCAGCCAGCAGCCTTCGCCCCACGCCCTTGCGCTGCTCTGCCCCCGCCACGGCGATATTGAGCAATTCCGCCTCGTCCACGCCCGGCATCCATACCGCATAACCCCGCAGCAGACCTGCCTGCTCGTCCACATAACACAAATAACCGCTGGCCAGCGCATCGCAAAAATTGCCCCGCGTCCACGGATAGGGCTGCACCGATTGTTCCAGTGCCAGTACGGCCTCCACATCCGCTATCGTCATGGCTCGCATCGTCAGGCGTGGCTGGCGGCAAGCTGCTCGCGTTCGACGGTCTTGAGCGCGACCTTGTCGCGCAGGTAAAGCGGCAAAGCCCGCGCCGCATCCACGCCCAGGCCTTGCGCAAATTGCGCTGCACCCAGCACGGCAATCGCGGCGGCTTGCGGCACGGCGGCGGCATCCACACCGCGCATCATTCCGGCATAGCGCGCTTGTAACGCCTCGCCATAGGCGGCAAAGCCGCTCCCTGCGCCAAACCAGCCTGTGCCCGAAACGAGGGGGGCTGCTTCCGGTTTGCACAAACAAGGCTCACACACCGCAAGCCAGCCCTCCTCCGTTCGTTGATAGGCTGCAAAATAAATCTCGCCCATGCGCGCATCCAGCGCCGCGATAACGCGCGGCTGACCCGAACCTTCCGCCAGCGCCAGCAAGGTGCAGATACACGCTACCGGCAGTTCAGCACCAAACGCTAAGCCTTGTGTCACCCCACACGCGATGCGCACCCCGGTGAACGAACCCGGCCCCGAACCCAAGGCGACACCGTCGCACTGAGCGAGTGTCACGCCCACCTCTTTCAGCAACAAGCCCAGCATGGGCATCAGCCATTCAGAATGCTTTTGTCCGACTAATTCCGAACGCGAAATGACCGAACCGTCCTGCCACAAGGCGACCGAACAGTATTCGGTCGAAGTTTCCAGCGCGAGTATTTTCATTGATCGGCAACCAACAGAATCACCGCCTGTGCCGCGATGCCTTCGCCACGCCCGGTATAGCCCAACTGTTCGGTGGTAGTCGCCTTGACGTTGACGGCGGATTTCTCGACGCGCAGATCAGCGGCGATATGCGCCACCATCTGTTCGATATGCGGTGCCATTTTCGGTGCCTGGGCGATGATGGTCGCGTCCACGTTGACCACGCGAAAACCTTGCTGGCGCACCAAATGCAGCGATTCGCGCAACAAAATCCGGCTGTCTATGTTTTTGAACTTCGCATCACTATCGGAAAAATGCCGACCGATGTCGCCCAACGCCGCCGCCCCCAACAGTGCATCAGTAATCGCGTGCAACAACACGTCGGCATCGGAATGACCAAGCAAGCCCTTGTCAAAAGGAATCTCCACACCGCCAATAATCAGACGGCGACCTTCCACCAGT
This sequence comes from Gallionellales bacterium CG03_land_8_20_14_0_80_55_15, assembly GCA_002780675.1. GTDB lineage: Bacteria > Pseudomonadota > Gammaproteobacteria > Burkholderiales > Gallionellaceae > Gallionella. Next base: position 2,667 of record PEUR01000184.1, read on the forward strand.
TGATGCACATCAAAACCTTGACCAATTCTCAACCTATCTCTCCCATTCAAACGGGCATGGCATATTGCCACCCCTGATAACAAAAGCCGCCATGCCCGTTCCCTCACCCCCCCCAGAGGGCGAGGGGGAAGATTCGTCGCTGCGCGAGTTTCACGTTGAATGTAGGTCGGAAGCCCCCTCGCGGGGCGTTCCGACACGGCGACATGATGGCGGAACGCCCCAACGGGGCTTCCGACCTACGCATTAAGCAGCAACTCCGCCAACCGCAAATCCTGCGGATAGGTCACCTTGAAATTGCTGGAGTCGCCCGCCACCAGCCTGGGGTGCAGCCCCAGCGCCTCGATGGCGGAGGCTTCATCCGTGACATGCCTGCATTGCTGCAAGGCACAGGCCAGAAGACCTGCGCGGAACATCTGCGGGGTTTGCGCCTGCCATAATCCGGCGCGATCTTCGGTATGCGCGATACGCCCGTCGGCATCAGAACGCTTCAAGGTATCCGCCACGGGGACTGCCAGAATACCGCCCACCGCATCATCTTTTAAATTATTGATTAAATTCAATAGGTTATCATTCGTAAGACAAGGGCGTGCCGCATCGTGTACCAGTACCCAGTCATCCGGCTCAATCTCTGCCGCCATCAGACCGTTCGATACGGTATCCGCGCGCGTCTGGCCACCGCAATACAGCGGCTGCAACTTATCGCCAAACTGCGACCAGTCGTAAGTGTGAAACAGCGTATCTTCTGGCGACAACACCACGAACACCGTGGCAATTTCGGTGCAGCAACACAAGGTTTTCAGGGCGTGGAAAATCATCGGGCGACCTGCCAGCGGCAGATATTGCTTGGGGGTGTCGTGTCCCATGCGTGCGCCGAAACCGGCGGCGGGAACCAGGGCGTGTAATTGAGTCATGGGCAAGATTGTAATGTAAAACGCCCCGTGTTTCGCTAAAACACTGAACCTGCGTTTGGATAAAACAGCAGCGTAGCGTTTCATTTATAATGCGGCGCTCCGTTTAACCGTTCCAAACTCGCCATCCGCCATGCTGTTCACCTCCCCCCATGCCCGCCCCCGCTACACCCGATTGACCGGCTCGTCCGATGCACT
>PEUR01000130.1 GCA_002780675.1 Gallionellales bacterium CG03_land_8_20_14_0_80_55_15
GCGAGTTGCCATCGCGCGCCGAAACACTGCGCGGCGACGGCCAGACTGTGATGCTGCTGGCGATAGACGGCAAAGCGGCGGGCTTGATTGGCGTGGCCGATCCGGTCAAGGCTTCCACGCCGGAGGCGATCCGCGCGCTGCATGAGGAAGGCGTGCAGGTCATCATGCTCACCGGCGACAACCGCGTCACGGCGGAAGCGGTGGCGAAAAAATTAGGCATAGACCGCATTGAGGCGGAAGTGCTGCCCGAACAGAAAGCCAGCATCGTCAAACAGTTGCAAGCGCAGGGACACATCGTGGCGATGGCGGGCGACGGCATCAACGATGCGCCCGCACTAGCCCAGGCGCAGGTCGGTATCGCCATGGGCACCGGTACGGACGTGGCGATGGAAAGCGCGGGCGTGACGCTGATCAAGGGCGACCTGACCGGCATCGTGCGTGCGGTGCGATTGAGCCGCGCGACCATGAAAAATATCCGCCAGAACCTGTTTTTCGCCTTCATCTATAACGTGCTCGGCATTCCGATTGCGGCGGGCGTGCTGTACCCGTTCTTCGGCCTGCTGCTGTCGCCGATCATCGCGGCGGCGGCAATGAGCTTCAGTTCAGTTTCGGTAATTAGCAACGCGTTGCGACTGCGCAACGCAAAATTGTAGGCCGCGAAAGGAGTCGAAAATGTGGTGGCATATGGGAGGTTGGGGCATGGGTTACGGCATGCTGTTGTTCTGGGGGCTGCTTGTCGCCGCCATCGTGATACTGGCCAGATGCGCGCGGGGTTCAGGAGATAACGGGAATCGGAAACAATCCGCGCTCGACCTGCTCAACGAGCGTTACGCACGCGGCGAGATAGAGCGCGAGGAATTCGAGCAGAAGAAGCGCGATCTGCAAAGTTGATGAGGTGATGGCAGGGTAAGGTAGGCACCCTCTTTGCATCGAGATGGCGGCACGGAGCAACATTGAGGTTTGTTTTTCTACAAGGAGAACGTGATGAAGCATGATGAACCTGACGGACGCAGTTGTGCGCCACGCGGATATAACTGGATTCTCATGGCATTTCTGGCGATTGCTGGCTTTTTTCTGTTTACCGAACACCGTGCTCATCTGCTGGGCGCACTGCCATTCCTGTTGCTGCTCGCTTGCCCATTGATGCATCTGTTCATGCACCATGGGCATGGAACACATGGCGATCACGGCAACGATAGTGAAAGGAGCGAGAAATGAACTCCACGGAAAACGCTTATGGCCTGTGGTCGCTGGTCATTCTCAACTCGGTGTTCTTCATCTTTTTTGCATTCAGTTTTTTCAAGCCGCAGTCGCGGCGCGACTGGCGCACACTGGGGCTGTATTCGGCCTTCATCGTGGCGCTGTTCACCGAAATGTACGGCTTCCCGCTGACGATCTATTTGCTGTCCGGCTGGCTGACCAAACAATTTCCCAGCGTGAACTGGCTGTCGCACGATGCTGGTCACCCTGCTGATGTTCCCGATTTTGGTGTTGGTCTATGCGCGCCTGGCGCGTAGCGAGGAGCACGAGGTGGAAGCCCGTTTCGGCGATCAGTGGCGTAAATACGCGGCGCGCACGCCACGATTCGTTCCGCACCTGTCCGATATTCTGCAAGGCGGCAGCGTGAAATGATTCCTGGTGGCATCAATATGTCTGGCTGATTTGGGCGCTGTACCCTGGGTCGTCTTGTATGCGCTGTTCCCAGCACAACGGAAGGTAATGGGGTGGAGAAGTTGGCTGACCGCGCTGTTCGGCTTAACCGAGCCCCGGTTTGTGCCGGAGTACTGGAATCCGCCCAGCCTGTTCGATTTGGCTCAGTGCACCGGCTTTGACATCGAAAGCCTGATTTTCTGTTTCGGCATCGGCGGGGGGCGCGGTGCTGTACAACGCGAGGTTTGCATCGCAGCCGATAAAATGACGATACAGTATGACTTGATACCGGTCACCGCCGAACAAATTTCGGACAAGCTGGCATTGACGGGCGCAGAATTGGGCGACGGCTGGGTTACGCCCCTCGAACAGGGATTCATCAATGATCAGGAAGAAATGCGAAATGGGTAATCCTGAAGTCTCTCATAACCCGTATTGCCATTGAGTTGTAGTCATGAATATATCGGAAGCAATACATGAAAAGTATTATGCAACCACATGAACCGATTGAAATATTTTTTTTAATATCACGCTGTTAACTGTACACAGGAGTTCAACACCATGACGACCCTGCAATTTCTCGGTGCCACCGGAACGGTGACTGGATCGAAATATCTGATCGAACACGCCGCGCGCCGCATCCTGGTGGATTGCGGGCTGTTTCAGGGCTATAAACCGTTGCGGTTGAGAAACTGGGCGGCGTTTCCCTGCGCTCCGGCTTCGATAGAAAGCGTGATTTTGACCCACGCGCACATAGACCATAGCGGCTATTTGCCGTTGCTGGCCAAAAACGGCTTCTCCGGCAAGGTTTATTGCTCTGAGGCGACCCGCGACCTGTGCGAGATATTGCTGCCGGACAGCGGCCATTTGCAGGAAGAGGAGGCCGACTATGCCAACCGGCGCGGTTTTTCCAAACACAGTCCGGCTTTGCCGCTCTACACTCAGGAGGATGCAGAGCGGTGTTTGAACCTGTTCGCGCCGCTTGAGCTTGAACACGAAATGCGTCTAGGCGATGGCATTTCGCTACGCCTGATTCCTTCCGGCCATATTCTGGGTTCTACCTTTGTCGCGCTGGAAACACCGGATGCCTCGATATTGTTTTCCGGCGACCTCGGCAGGCCCCACGACCTGGTGATGCCAGCCCCGGCACGCATCAGGAAGACCGACTATCTGGTGGTCGAATCCACCTACGGCAACCGTAGCCACGAAGCGACCGATCCGCTAGTCGAGCTTGCCGAGGTCGTCAACCGGACGGTGAAGCGGGGCGGCGTGCTGGTGATTCCGACCTTCGCGGTCGGTCGCGCGCAGACGCTGATGTATTACCTGTATTTACTGAAAGCCAGCAAGGCTATCCCGGATTGCCCAGTTTATCTGAACAGCCCGATGGCGGTGGATGCGACGCGAATTTTTCACCAGCACAGCGGCGAGCATCGCCTGACGGCGGCGCAATGCGATGGATTATGCAAGGTGGCGCGCATCGTGCATAGCGTCGAGGAATCGAAACAGCTCAACCTGAAACACGGGCCGATGATCATCCTGGCTGCGAGCGGCATGGCAACAGGAGGCCGCGTGGTTCACCACCTCAAGGCCTTCGCCCCCGATCCGCGCAACACTATTTTGTTTGTCGGTTTTCAGGCGGGCGGCACGCGCGGTGCGCACCTGATGCAAGGGGCGGACACCATCAAGATACACGGCGAATATATCCCAGTGCGCGCCGAAGTAAAGATGCTGGGCAACCTGTCGGCACACGCCGATGCCAACGAAATACTCGGCTGGCTTAGCGGCTTTACCCAACCACCGCGCCACACCTTCATTACTCACGGCGAGCCGGAAGCGGCAGACGCGCTGCGCCATCGCATTGAAGAAGAATTGCACTGGCCGTGCAGCATCCCCGATTACCTCGAACGCGCGACGCTGGGTGAGTAGAGGCTGCTAGGAGTCTGTCGGACTTGAAGAATCGTAGCGAAAAGGTTTAAGTAGGCAAAGCCGCAAAGCGGCTGCTCGCAAAAGTTGGCTGGGCGAGGGCAGATTTTGCTGGTTTCGCAGGTCAATAGTTGTTCTATTGATCAAGAAAGCGGTGAAATATGCGCCGTCCA